>JANYBQ010000419.1 GCA_025360705.1 Betaproteobacteria bacterium
GGCGCCATCATCAGCTGGAAAGAAGCGCAACGTCGCCACCCCCATGACCCCTCGGATCCAAATCACACGTTCTATTTTCATATCGACGATAAACACGTGATCGATGGCTTGTACGGCGGCAATTCCTCGCGCTGGATCAACCATTCCTGCGGCCCGAATTGCGAGGCCGACGAAGAGAACGGACGCGTTTTTGTCAAGGCGTTGCGCAATATTGCCGCAGGAGAAGAACTCAATTACGACTACGGCCTTATCGTCGACGAGCGCTACACCCCCAAGCTCAAGGCCGAGTACCCCTGCTGGTGTGGTGCCGCGCAGTGCCGGGGCACGTTGCTGGCCGCCAAGCGGCGCGGCCGCTGAAGCGCAGGGGTGGTGGGGTGGAAATGAGCAAGGCCGGGCCGCCCCACGGCGCGAATGCCCACGAGGGGCTGAATCCCGCGGCTCCCAACCTGCCTGCGCGGATTGTGGCCGGGCAAAGAGCCGCTGCCAGTGGCGGCGGCAAGTCTGGTGCAGCACGCGAAGCGGCAAACGTGGCGGCGATATCCATCTGGCCCACAAAGGCCATCGGGCAACAGATAGTCCCGTTTTTGCATGGCTTCACGATGCAAGTGCTTCCCGCAATCGACTCCACCAATTCCGAATTGATGCGCCGAGCCAGGGTCGGCCAGCGCGATCCGGTGCTGCTCGTCGCCGAACAGCAGACAGCCGGCCGCGGTCGGCTGGGGCGCCATTGGCACAGCGATGGTCCGCCTGCGGCTGGCGGCGCCATACCGGCACAGGGGAAAGGCAGTGGGGCCGGCTCGCTGACGTTTTCGCTGGCTTTGCCATTGGCGCCGAACGACTGGTCCGGCCTGTCGCTGGCGGTGGGCGTCAGTTTGGTACGCAGCCTGCATCCTGAACTGCGGCTGAAATGGCCCAACGACATCTGGCTGGACGACCGCAAACTGGCGGGCATTCTGATAGAAACCGCGAGTTTTGGCGAAAACCGGTTTGCCGTGATCGGCATCGGCATCAATATCCTTCCGCGCGCCGGCGAGGGGCTGTCCACGCCGCCGGCAAGCCTTCAGGAAGTGCTGCCGGAACTTGACGCCCCCGCAGTGCTTTTGCGAGTCGCGCCGGCCCTGGTTCAAGCGTTGTTGCTTTTCGAGACACAGGGCTTTGCACCGTTCAAGGCCGCATTTAAAACGCGGGATATGTTGTACGGCCGCGCGATTATTCTGAGTGACGGAACCACCGGCGACGCTGCCGGCGTGAATGGGACCGGCGCCTTGATGGTGCATACCTCATCGGGCATGAAGGCCATTACCAGCGCCGAAGTCAGCGTCCGCCCAGTCGGCGCCTGAAGTACATCGCTTGTCATGCTGCGGCTGCTCGCATTGCTTCTGATACTGCTTAACGCTGTCTACTATGCGTGGTCGCATGACCTGTTGCGAGCTTACGGGTTTGCGCCTGTGTTGCAGACTGAGTCGTACCGGCTGGCGCAACAAATCCGGCCCGAACTGGTACGCATTCTCCCTGCTGACGAAGCACGTGGGGTGGAGCTGGCGACGCAAACCGCAGCCAGGCCCGCGGACTGCCTGCAGGCTGGCGTGTTCGACGAAGCGCAGGCGGCTGCGCTGCGCAGCGCCGCGCAGTTGGTGTTGCCCGCCGGTAGCTGGCTACTCGACGCCGCAGTCGAGCCGGCGCGCTGGATTGTGTATATGGGCAAGTACCCGGACGCCCAGACGATGGTCAGGAAACGCTCGGAGCTTGCCGCTCTGAACCTGCGCTTTGAGCCTTTGGAAAACCCGGCACTCGATTTTGGTTTGTCTCTGGGAGGTTTCGAGACCGAAGCGCGCGCCGAAGAAGCGCTGGCGGCGTTCACCAAACAAGGAGTGCATACGGCGCAGGTGGTGCAGGAACGTGCCGAGCTTCGCGGCACGTTGTTGAGGATTCCGGTCGCCGATGAGGCCTTGAAGGCTCGGCTGGACGACTTGAAGATCGCATTGGCGGGTAAACCATTGCGCGCTTGCAGGTGAGGTCAAACGGCGACCTGGGCACTGGCGTCGAAACGAACCGCGAAGCGTGAGCCTGGCGGTGCGTGCCCCGGCCGGGCGTCCTCCAGGCTGACGGTGGCGCTGTGGCGCAGCGCGATTTCGAGCACGATAGGCAAACCCAGACCGGAGCCATCCACCCCGCTGCCCAGGATCCGATAAAAGGGCTGGAATACGAGTTCCCGGTCGGCCGGCGCGATCCCGGGACCGGAGTCCTCCACCTGTAGCAGCAACACCTTGCCAAATGGGTCTGCCAGCACGCGCACGGTGACCACGCCTGGTTGTTGCGTGCTGGATGGTGTGTAGTTGATGGCGTTATCGACCAGATTGCGAATCAGCTCCTTGAGCAGGGTCGGATTCCCATTCAGCGCCACTCCCTCTCCACCCGGTGACGCGCCTTCATAGCCAAGATCGATGGCCTTGTCCAGCGCGCGCGGCAGACAGTCCTGTACCACTTCAATGGTCAGTTCGGCCAGGTCGCAAACCTGGCGCGTCATGATCGAACTGCTGCTTTCCGCATGGGCCAGCGCCAGCAACTGGTTGACGGTATGGGTCGCGCGCACGCTGGCGCTGCCGATTTGCCGCAGCGACTGCTTGAGTTCGTCGGCGCTTGCCCCCTCGCGTTGCGCCAGGTCGGCCTGCATACGCAAACCCGCCAGCGGCGTCTTGAGCTGGTGCGCCGCGTCGGCCAGAAAACGCTTCTGGTGGTTGATGGAATTTTTCAGACGCAACAGCAGGTCGTTGACCGACGACACCAGCGGCGCCACTTCCTGTGGAATGGAGTGGTCATCCAGCGGGCTTAGATCGTCCGGCTTGCGCGCTCGGATACGTTCCTCCAGCTGGTTTAGCGGCTTTATCGCATAAGCCACGCCCAGCCACACCAGCAACACGGCCAGCGGCAATATGAAAAACTGTTGCAACATTACGCCCTTGACGATTTCGGTGGCGAGTACCGAACGTTTGTCCAGCGTCTCGGCGACCTGGATCAATGCCGGTTTCGATGCCGGCAGATCGAGCCGGATCCAGGTATAGGCGATCTTGAAATCGCTGCCGCGGTAACTCGCATCGCGGATCCGGACCTCGCCAAAAAATTGCGCTTCGTCCGCCGGTGGCAACGGCAGGTCGCGCTCGCCGCTCAAAAACTCGCCGCGTGCGCCCAGCACCTGGTAATACACGGTATCGGACTCGTCGGCGTGCAATAACTGGCGCGCCGGCAGCGACAGGCTGAACCGCACCTGGTGGTCTTTTACTGTCACCAAGGTCGAGAGTTCACCGACGTTGTACTCCAGAGCGCGGTCGAAGGGTTTACCCGCGACCCCCTGCGCAACCAGCCAGGTCAACACCAGGCTGAGCGGCCACAGCAGCAATAGCGGTGTCAGCATCCAGTCCAGGATTTCGCCGAACAGCGAGCGCTGCTCGCGCTGGAAAAGCTTCATCAGCCGGGGATTTTTTCCAGGCAGTAGCCCAGGCCGCGCACCGTGGCAATTCGAATCGAACCCTTTTCGATCTTCTTGCGCAGGCGGTGGATATAGACCTCGATCGCGTTGTTACTGACTTCTTCGCCCCACTCGCACAGGCGCTCCACCAGCTGGTCCTTGCTCACCATCCGCCCTACGCGTTGCAGCAATACTTCGAGCAGCCCCAGTTCGCGCGCCGACAGGTCGATCATCCTGCCGTCCAGCATCGCTACCCGTCCGGCCTGGTCGTACGTCAGAGGCCCGTGTTTGATACTGTCGCTGGCGCCCCCCATACGCCGGCGTACCAGCGCCCGGACTCGCGCTTCGAGTTCCTGCAGGCTGAACGGCTTGGCCATGTAGTCGTCGGCACCGTAGTCGAGCCCCTTGACGCGTTCGTCCACGCTGTCGGCGGCGGTAAGAATCAGTACCGGTAGTGAAGAGCCGCGTGCGCGCAGCTTGCGCAGGACTTCCAGACCATGCATCTTCGGAAGGCCCAGGTCGAGGATCAGCAGATCGAATTCTTTGTTGGTCATCAGGGCGGCGTCGGCTTCGCTGCCGCTTGCCACATGGTCCACCGCGGCGCCGGCGCCGCGTAAGGCGCGCAACAGGCCATCGGCCAATACGCCGTCGTCCTCGGCTATCAGAATACGCATCGCTGTCTCCTGTTGAGGGCGCCATCCCTGCCGCTTCGCGTCAGGCCCCCCGAGGGGTGCAAGAAAACTTGGGGCGGCCCGGCGTTTTCTTGTGAGCCCATTCTTTTGCGCCCCGGGTGTTCGCCACCCATTTTAGGTTGCGCATCGAACGGAAAACCAAATGGTTCAGGCGGCGTAAGCCTCCAGTCCGAGGTGGATGACGGTCGCCACGTCGGCGCCCAAAGCCTGATCGAACTCCACTTCGGCTTGATGCACGGCTTGTCGGTAGGCCGCAAGCCACTGGGCGCCGGTTGGGGTAAAGACAATCCGTATCGCGCGGGCGTCGCGCGGGTCGGGTGTTCGGCGTATCAAATCCCAGGCCGCGCATTGATCGGCCAGTTTGCCCATGGCCTGTTTGGTGACGCCCGCACGCGCCGCGAGTTCGGTCAAGCTGCAACCCGAGAGCGGCAGATGGCGGGTGATTTGAATGTGCGACGCGGTCAGCTTGCCGCGTGCCACCAGGTTGGCCAAGGCTAACGCCAGTTCGTCGTTGTGAGCCATGGCGCTCAGCACCCGCGCGTCGAAACGTTGCGATGCCAACGTCAGCAAACGGCCCAGGTGGGTCTGTCGCCATCGGTCTTCGGAAGCAATTTCTGGCATGCATTAAATGGTAAGCTAAATTGACTAAAAAATCTGTTTACTTAATTTAACTTGAAACTTAAAATACTGTTCAAACATCCAGCCTGTTTAAAAAGTCAGATGCAGTTTCGAAGTTAATCATTTGTTTTTAAAGGAATTTTTATGGACACCGCAGTCAGAGCTATTACTTCCGCAAGCACTGAAAAAGCCAAGGCGTTGCAGGTGGCACTGGCTCAAATTGAAAAACAGTTTGGCAAGGGCACCATCATGCGTTTGGGCGAAGGCGAGGTAATTGAAGATATCCAGGTGGTTTCAACCGGGTCGCTGGGGCTGGATATCGCGTTGGGTGTGGGCGGTTTGCCGCGTGGCCGGGTGATCGAAATTTACGGCCCGGAGTCGTCGGGCAAAACGACATTGACCCTGCAGGCGATTGCCGAAATGCAAAAGACCGGTGGCCAATGCGCGTTTGTCGATGCCGAACATGCGTTGGACATCCAGTACGCCCAAAAGCTCGGTGTCAATCTGCAGGACCTGCTGATCAGCCAGCCCGATACCGGCGAACAGGCGCTGGAGATCGTGGACTCGCTGGTGCGTTCCGGAGCGGTGGATTTGATCGTTATCGACTCGGTGGCGGCG
>JANYBQ010000429.1 GCA_025360705.1 Betaproteobacteria bacterium
GGTTCCCATGCCCCTGATCATCATCGGCAAACAGATGGGCGCACCCGAGAAAGACATCTGGCGCATCAAGGCCTGGACCGACGCCTGGGTCAAGCGGCTGGGCCTGATGCAGACCGACGATGAAGCGATCTGGTCGGCCGAGATGGAGATCGAGCAACAGCATTACTTTCAGCCGATCTTCGAACAAGTGCGCAAGGAGCCCAACGACACGCTGCTGTCGGAGCTGGTCAACCGCGAGATTCCCGAATGGGGCCGCCAGCTCAACGACAACGAGCTGCACGCCGAGATGACCGCCGACACCTTCGTCGGCGGTTCGGAGACGACGACCAACGCCCTGTCGGCCGGCATCATGCTGCTGGCGCAAAACCCGGATTGCTTCGCGTTGCTGAAATCCGATCCGGAGCAAAACCTGCGCACCTTCATCGAGGAGGTGGTGCGCCTGGAAGGGCCGGTCCAGGGGCTGCAGCGCTTCACCACGCGCGATGTGACAATGCATGGCGTCACCATCCCCAAAGGCACGGTGATCAATGTGCGTTATGCCGCCGCGAACCGCGATCCGGCGCACTTTCCGGATCCGGACCGGATCGACCTCAGCCGCAAGAACGCCGCCAGCCACCTGGGTTTCGGGTCCGGCGTGCACCATTGCCTCGGCGCGCCGCTGGCGCGGCGCGAGTTGTGGTGGGGCTTCACGGCCTTCCTCGACCGCATCGAGGAGTTCCGGCTCGCACCGGGCAGGAACCAGCTGCGGCACGTGCCCAACTTCTACCTGCGCTGCCTCCAGGAATTGCACATCGAGTTCACGCCGAGGAAGCGCCCGGTAGCTTGAGCGGAGACCGCCGCGCCTCAGCGCTACGGGGCCATGCCCAGCATCTCGCGCGTCTGGGCGAACGTCGCCAGCGGCCGCCCCATAGTGGCGCACAGGGCCTTGGTCTCCTGGATCAGTTCGACGTTGGTCGGCGTGCGCTTCGGGTCGTAATGTTCTTCGATGCCGATGTGCAGGTGCCCGCCGAGTTCCAACGCCATGCGCGCCACCGGCGTCTGCAACAGGTCCCCGCCCCAGACCGATACCGACCAGGGGATGTCGGTGCCTTCCAGCATCTCCAGGTAGGCGGCAAGCGCCTTCTCCGTCGGCGGCAGTCCGAACGAGACGCCCTTGCCACGCGCAAACAGCCCCCATTCGCCACCAAAGTAGAACTTGGCCATCGAGCCCTTTGGCAGACGGCCTGCGCGGTACCAGGCCAGCGTGGTCTGCAGGAAGCCGGGCTCGAAGATTGCCAGCGACGGCACGAAGCCCAACTGCTGTGCCAGGCTGAAGGCGTAGGCGTGGTCGCCATAGCTGTTGACATAGCTGAACCCCATGGGCAGCCCATCCGGCCCCGGATAGCCGAGGTTGGTAGACCCGGGATCCACGACGCCAAACGGCATCGGCACCTCGGCGGCGATGAACGGGTAGTGCGAATAGCGGTCCTGGATCGGCTCGAGGTTGGCGCCGTCCGACTGGTTCACCGACAACGTCGGGTACCACAGGGCATCCGCTCGCTGGGCGAGGATGACGCGCCACGGCGCTAGGTAGGCCTCGGCGCCGGCGCGGCCGTTGAGCCGGATGTCGTGGTTGTGCGCGTGAATGATCGACGCTCCGGCATCAAAGCAGCGCAGGCTGTCCTCGATGATGGCTTGCGTCGAGAGCGGCACGTGCGGATTGCGGTCCGACGTGACGCCTCCGTTGATCGCGACTTCGAGAATTACCGGATCCTTGTTCATGGCAGTAGCTTCCTTTCTGCGGGTTGTTGCACCATTTGGCGCGGGTTCACGGGGTGCGCGTGCTCGCGGTCGGCCGATGCGGACGCGCCGCGAGCAGGCTGCGCGTGTAGGGGTGTTGCGGGCGTGCGATGACCTCGGCTGCCGGGCCGGTCTCGACGAACCGGCCGGACTGCATCACCGCGATGCGGTCGCTCATGTGGGCCACCAAGGAGATGTCGTGCGAGATGAACAGCATCGCCAGGCCATGGTCGCGCTGCAGGCGCAGCAGCAGGTTGAGCACCTGCGCCTGGATGGACACGTCCAGCGCGGAGGTCGGCTCGTCGGCGATGATGAACTCCGGCTTCAGGCTGAGCGCGCGCGCAATCGCCACGCGCTGGCGCTGCCCGCCCGAGAGTTCGTGCGGATAGGCCAATCGGTGCGTGGCGTTGAGTCCCACTTCCTCCAGCAGCGCGATCATCCGCTTCTCGGCCGCGCGCGCATCCAGCCCAAGCACGTGGCGCATGGGGGCAGTGACAGTACGATCGATGCGCATCAGAGGGTCGAGCGAGGAGTATGGATCCTGGTGCACGATCTGCATGCGGCGGCGGAAGGCGCGCAGTTCGCCGGGGTGCAGCGCTCTGACGTCGGTGCCGGCGAACGACACGCGCCCGTCGGTGGGCTCGACCAGTCGCATGAGGCAGCGCGACAGGGTGCTCTTGCCGCAACCCGACTCGCCGACCAGGCCCAGGGTCTCGCCGACGTCCACGGTGAAACTCACGCCGTCGACCGCCGCCACCGGCGCCGCACCGGGCGCCCGGGCCCGGTAGACCTTGCGCAGGTCGGTGACCGCCAGCATCACCAGCCGCCCTCGAACTGCAGGCATCGCACAGCGTGGTCTGTGCTTATTGGGTAACCTCCGCCCTGCGGGCTGCGGTGCGAGCGCCTTGGGAACGGCCAGTCTACGCTCACGGGCGTCCACGCCGGCACGCGCAGTGCGCAGGCCGGCCGCGCCAGCGCGCAGCGCCCGGCGAACGCGCACCCGTCGCCGCCGCCTCCGGGCGGTGGCAGCTGCCCCGGAATATCGCGCAGGGCACTTTTGGGCGCGACGCCCGCCAGACCGGGGCTTGCCGCGATCAGGGCCGCGGTGTAGGGGTGACGCGCTTCGTCGAACACCTGCGCAGCGGGCGCGGATTCAACCGCCCGCCCGGCGTACATCACCAGCACACGGTCGCAGCGCCCGCCGATGACCGCGAGGTCGTGCGAGATCAGCAGCAGCGCGAGCCCGCGCTCGCGGCGCAGCCGGTCCAGCAGGTCGAGGATCTGGCTCGCGATGCGGGCATCCAGCGCGGTGGTGGGTTCGTCGGCAATCAGCAGCACCGGCTCGCCCGCCAAGGCCATGGCGATCATGGCGCGCTGCTGCATGCCACCGGAGAGCTCGTGCGGGTAGGCGCGCGCGACCCGCTCGGTGTCGCCCAGGCCGACCTCGACCAGCAGGTCGCACAATGCGGCCTGCTGCGCCGCGCCGCGCAGGCCACGGTGCAGGCGCAGCGCCTCGCCGATCTGGCGCCCTACCC
>JANYBQ010000442.1 GCA_025360705.1 Betaproteobacteria bacterium
AATAGTTCGGTCGGCGTTGCGAATTTCAACAACGCCGGCAGGTTCAAGATGGTCAGCGGGATAACGGACTACTACAACACCACCTTCACCAATACCGGCAACATCGACATTGCCAGCGGCGCGACCTTGAAGACCAATCCAGGCTTTGCCGCCACCGTCAACGTCAACGCGGGGACCACGCTGACTGGCCTGGGCCAGTGGCAGATCAACAGCAACGACACGGTCAATATCAACACGGCACTGAGCACGCCTTCCGGCATGGGCATCGCTCAAACCGGTGGCACGCTGAACGTGGCGGCGAACTTGAATGTGCTGGGCACCTACGCGCTCAGCGGCGGCACTCTCTCGGGCTCGGGCGACTTCACTGTCACCAACGCCTACACGCGCAGCGGCGGCAGCATCAATACCAGCGGCAACCTGGCTATCACGCAGGCCAGCGGGAGCCTGAGCCTGGGCCAGATCACAGCCGGCTCCATTAGCGCCACGGCACCGGCGGGCAGCCTGAGCGTGAATGGCGCGCTTGCGTCGCCGGGCGACATCACACTGGCGGCGCAAGGGGCGGCGAGTGACATCACGGTCTCGAACACCATCACCGGCACCGGCGTGGCGGGCAAGACGCTGACGCTGCAGGCCGCCAACAACGTCATTTTCAATTCAAGCGCGGCTGTGGGTAGCACTAACGCGCTCAACGTCGTTCTCAATGCCGACCGCGATGCCAGCGGCGCCGGCAATATCCAGATCGGCACCGGCTCAACCCTGACGACTGCCGGCGGCAGCGTGGTCATGGGTGGCGGAGCAACTCCGGCCTCCGGTTACGCGCGCGGCACCGGCGGCAGCTTGCCGGCAGCCAGCGGCATCTACATCGACGGCAGCATCAACGCGGGCAGCGGCAACGTGACGATGCACGGCCAAGGCGCGGCATCGGCGGGCGATGGCATCACCTTCAATGGCGGCACGCTGTCCAGCGACGCTGCGGTATTGATCGATGGCATCGGTTTCGCAAGCGGAACCGCATCCACCTTCGCGGCCGGTGTGCGCTTCGCCAATACCGGCACCCGGTTGACGACCGCCAGCGGCAGCGTCGGCATTACGGGCTTCGCGCACGGCTTGGGCACCAACACCCAGGGGGTCAACATCGACCAGGCCACGGTGCAAACCAGCGGGTCGGGTTCGTTGACGTTAACCGGAACCAGCAGCGGATTCGACGGCAATTGGGGACTGGGCATGTGGAACAACGGCACTGCGCGCACCACGGCCGCGGGGGGCGGAACCGTGGCCCTGAATGGCGTGTCTTTGGGGGGCGATGGGGCGGTCATCGTATACAACGGCAATGTCACCTCCGCCGGCGGCGAGATCCGCGTGACCGGCCAGACGACAGCGGGCGGTACCGGGTCGGTCGGCCTCTACCATGGCACGATAGGGGGGCCGGCCAGCGGCAACATTTTTCTGCAATCGCTCGGTAGCGGCAGTGCTCCGATCGAGCTGATATCCGTCACTGGGCTGGGCTCTTCGATCAACGCTGGCTCCAGCGCGCTGACGATTGTGTCGGCTGGCCAGGCGGTGAGAGACAACAACGACCCGCTCAATTCGATCACCGCCGCCGGCCTGCGCCTGCTGGGAGGCGGCACTTTCAACCTCGGCAGCACGGGCAACAATATCGGCACACTGGCCGCAAACGTTACTGGCAGCATCACCTACCGCGACACCAATGCGCTGGCCATCGGTTCGGTGACCAGCTTCGATGGAACGGCCACGACCAGCACCAGCGGTGTGACCGTGGGCACTCTGAACATCAACGCCGGAGGCGGCGCCAGCACGGTGACGGTAAACGCCGGCGCAACGCTGGCGGCCGCGGGTACTATCACCGGCAACTTGCTCAACCAGGGCACGGTGAGCCCCGGTGGCGCCGGCACGGTGGCGACCTTGAACGTGACCGGCAACTTCACGCAGACCAGCGGCGGCGTGCTGGACTTTCAAGTTGCGGGCACAGCAGCCGGAACCTTCGACAAACTGGCCGTTACCGGGTCCGCCACTCTGGACGGAACCATGGCCCTGGCCACGGCATTGGGCTTTGTGCCGGTGGCCGGGCAGAGCTTCGGCCTGGTCACGTATGGCAGTAGCAGCGGATCGTTCGCCGCCATCAACGCACCGGCGTTTACCGGCTTGACTGCCAACTACGGGGCAGCCGGAGTCACATTTACCGTGCCCGGCACCTGCGCCGTCGACGACTGCTGGATCGGCACCAGCGGCGACTGGTCGGTCGGCTCCAACTGGAGCACCGGCTTTGCGCCCACGGCGGGGCAACGCGTGCGCATCAATGTGGCGGGCTTGCAGACCATCACCATGACGGCGGGCGGCCTTCCCGTGTTGTCTATCGATTCCGATGAAAACTTCAATTTCATAGGCGGAGCGCTGACGGTATCGGGCGCTTTCAACCTGAACCCAGGCTCGACGCTGGGTATTGCCGGTGGCGCGCTGACGGTCAATGGCGCGCTGGCCGCGCCCATCGTCAATCTGTCGTCGGGTTCGCTCGGTGGGTCGGGCAACATCACCGTTGGCACCGACTTCAACCAGACCGGCGGCACCTTTAACCCCAGCGGCAATATCGACCTGACGCGCAACCTGGGCAATCTCAGCCTTGGCGCGTTGGCCAGCAACGGAACCATTCGGCTCGTGACAACGGGTTTGAACGACATCAGCCTGAACGGCAGCCTGCAAACCACCAACATCGGCCTGGCCGATACAGCGCCTGCCATCAGCGTGACATCGGGGCGCGACATCAGCCTGGCCTCCACCACCAACCTCACCAGCGTTACCTCGGGGGCGATCAATCTCAACGCCGCGGGGGGCATCAACCTCAAGGTCAATGACGGGGGTGCCAACGCGAACACCAACACACTGGGCGCGGCCGGCAATCTGGACCTCACTGCGGGCGCCGCCATTGTCCGTACCGATGGGAATCCGGTCCGTGGTTTGGGCAAGGCGATTGGTGTTCGCTTCGCAACGCTGCTTGACCCTGCAATCGCTTTCGTTCCCTCGGTTTCGCTCAGCATCACCAAGACGCTTGGAGATCTCGATGCCAACTCCTTCTCGGTCCCGGCGCTCTTTTTCAACGCTCCCGCCGGCAACGTTGTCTTCGCGCCCGGGTCCACCTTTGGCGGCGGGCTGGTAACCGTCAACGGCAGTGGCAGCGCGATCTTCAACTCTGGGGCCGTGACCTTCAACAGCGGGCTGAGTTCCAGCATCCCGCTGGCGATTGGCGGCGCAACGGTCGCTTTCAATGCGGCGACCAGCGCGCCCGCACTCAGCATGGGTTCGGGCGCAGCGACCTTTGCGCAAACGCCCCCACTGCCCACAGTCACGCTGTCGGGTGGCAACATGACCATTAACGGGGGTGCCGCACAGACCATCAGCGGTGGCGTGTGGGACGTTCAGTCTGGCGGCGTGCTGACTCTGCCTGCGGCTGGCGCATTGGTTGCCGCCGGAGCTGCACTCAATGTGAACGGTGGCAGCGTCA
>JANYBQ010000468.1 GCA_025360705.1 Betaproteobacteria bacterium
GCCGGCAAAAGCACGCTGATGTCGGTGCTGTACGGTTTCCATGCCAGCGACAGCGGCGCCATCCGGGTGGCCGGGCAGCCGGTCACGATCTGCAATTCCCATGAAGCCATCGCATTGGGCATAGGCATGGTGCACCAGCACTTCATGCTGGTCGATACATTGACCGCGCTCGAGAACGTGATGTTGGGCGCCGAGCCCCATGTCTTGCTGCACAAGGCTGAGGCGCTGGTGCGCTCGAAGCTCGGCGAACTGATGGCATCGACCGGGCTGCGTGTGAATCTCGACGCGCTGGTGGCGGATCTGTCCGTGGGCGACCGGCAACGGCTGGAGATCCTGAAGACGCTGTACCGTGGCGCTCGCATCCTGATCCTGGACGAACCCACGGCCGTGTTGACGCCGCAGGAAACCGAGCAACTGTTCGGTGTGCTGGCGCGGTTGCGTGAGCAGGGCACGACCATCTTGTTGATCACGCATAAGCTCAAGGAAGTGATGCGGCTGTGCGACCAGGTCACCGTGATGCGCGCCGGGCGTGTGGTGCAGGAAGTGGCGATAAGCGACACCTCGATCGCAAGCCTTGCCGAAGCCATGGTGGGCCGCAAGGTGCAGATGGGCCGTCATGGCGATACCGGCAAGGTGGCAGGAGATGTGTTGATGTGCGCCGCAAATCTAGTGGTGCGCGATGAACTCAAGGTGGTACGGCTGCATGGCGTTGGCATCGAACTCAAGGCGGGTGAGATCGTGGGTGTGGCGGGCGTCTCGGGCAACGGGCAAAGCGAGTTGCTGGAGGTGTTGGCGGGTCTGCTGGCGCCAGGCGAAGGACGGCTTGAAGTAGCTGGGCGCACATTCAAAGCCGGCGCATGGATGACCCCGCGCACGGCACGTAACCTGGCCGTGGCCCATGTACCGGAGGACCGCCATGAACGCGCCATGGTGATGAATTTTCAGGCTTGGGAGTCGGCCGTGCTGGGGTACGAATGGCTCGAGCTGTATTGCCACTCGGGCTGGATGAACCATGCGCATATGCGCGGCGCCACGGTGGACATGATGGCGCGGTTCGATGTGCGTCCGGGCAATGCCAAACTCCAGTGCTCCAGCTTCTCGGGCGGCAACCAGCAAAAGCTGGTGCTGGCGCGCGAACTCGGGCAATTGCCCAAAGTGCTGTTGGTAGGCCAGCCCACGCGCGGCGTGGATATCGGGGCCATCGAGTTCATCTACACGCAGTTGCGCGCCATGCGCGATGCGGGTTGCGCCGTGCTGGTGGTGTCGAGTGAACTCGACGAAATCCTGGCGCTGGCCGACCGCGTGATCGTCATGAACCAGGGGCGCATCAGCGGCGAGTTGCCGATTGCGCAGTGCACCGAAGCAAAAATCGGCATGCTCATGGTGGGGGGCGTTGCGGCATGAGTCCGGGGCAGGTTTTGCCGCCGGGCCGCCCCAAGGCAAAATGCGCCCCCTCGGGGGGCAGCGCAGTACACGAAGTGACAAGCGTGGGGGCCACATGAACTTGCCCCGCTGGGCCGATCTGTTTCTGCTGCCGGTGATCAACCTTGCGGTGGCCCTGCTTGCGGCCGGCGCAATGGTGGCCTTGGTGGGACAGAACCCACTCGAGGTGATCCGGGTGCTGATCAACGGCGCTTTCGGCACCGAACGCGGCCTGAGCTACACCCTGTACTACACCACCACTTTCATCTTCACCGGGTTGGCGGTATCGGTGGCGTTTCACGGCGGCCTGTTCAATATTGGCGGTGAAGGGCAGGCCATTTTGGGCGGGCTGGGCACCGGCCTGGTGGCGTTGTGGTTTTCCAGCAGCCTGCCGGCTTGGCTGATGTTGCCGCTGATGGTGGTGGCCGGTGCCTTGTTCGGCATGGTGTGGGCGGCGGTACCGGCCTACTTGCAGGCGTATCGTGGAAGTCACATCGTCATCACCACCATCATGTTCAATTTTCTCGCCAGCAGCCTGCTGGTGTATTTGCTGGTCAACCACATGAAGGTGCCCGGCAGCATGGCGGTGGAGAGTGCGCCGTTTGCGGCATCGGCCAAGATGCCCAGCATGCACGACTTCATGGCCGGGGTGGGAGTTGACTGGCCCAATTCGCCGCTGAACACGAGCCTGTTCCTGGCCTTGCTGGCGGCCGTCGGCGTCTATCTGTTGTTGTGGCGTACGCGTGCTGGTTACGACCTGCGCGCCACCGGTTCCAGCGCCAGCGCGGCGGCCTATGCAGGCATCAAACCCAAACACCAGATCATGATTGCCATGTCGATCTCGGGTGCTCTTGCCGGCCTGGTGGGCATGAACGAAATCGCCGGCGTCACCGGCCGCCTGATGCTGGAGTATGTGAGTGGTGCCGGCTTCACCGGCATTGCAGTGGCGCTGATGGGACGCAACCATCCATTCGGCATCGTGCTGACAAGCATCCTGTTCGGCGCGCTGTTCCAGGGCGGGGCCGAGGTGAGTTTCGAAGTGCGCGGTTTCAGCCGCGACATGGTGGTGATGCTGCAAGGCTTCATCGTGTTGTTCTCGGGCGCCATGGCGTATGTGCTGGCGCCCGTGGTGACATCCGCGATCGGCGCCTTGCGCAAAAAATCTTTCGCGGGCGGCGATGCCAAGGCGGAGGGCGCCGCGCATGGATGACGCGCTGGTCGGGGCGCTGATCGCCGCGACCCTGCGGGTATCGACGCCGCTGATTCTGTGTGCGCTGGCCGGCCTGTTGTCCGAACGCGCCGGCGTGATCGACATCGGGCTTGAAGGCAAGATGTTGTTCGCCGCCTTTGCCGCCGGTGCCGCCGGCGTGACGTTCGGCTCCACCACGCTAGCGTTATTGATGGCCATGGCCGTTACGGTGGCCTTGTCGTGGTTGCACGGGCTGGCGTGTGTCAGCCACCGGGGCGACCAGGTGGTCTCGGGCGTGGCGGTCAACATCATCGCGGTGGGCATGACGGCCGTATTGGGCATCGCGTGGTTCGCGCAGGGCGGGCAGACGCCGCCGGTCAGCGGCGACGTGCGCCTGCAGGCGTTCATACCGGGTGCAGCGGACTGGTTCAAGGGAGTGCCGATACTCGGCCCCATAGTCGGAGACGGCCTGCTGAGCCACAACATCATGGTCTACGCCACGCTGTTGCTGGTGCCCGCTGTATGGTGGTTGTTGTACCGCACGCGTTTCGGTCTGCGCCTGCGCGCCGTCGGAGAAAACGCGCACATGGTGGACGCTGCCGGTGTGTCGGTGCAGGGTATGCGGTATGCCGCGTTGACGCTCAACGGCGTGTTGTGCGGGCTTGCCGGCGCTTATCTGGTGCTGGCGCAGAACGCATCCTTTGTACCCAACATGACGGCCGGCCGCGGCTTCATGGCGCTGGCCGCGATGATCTTCGGCAAGTGGCGCCCCTTCGGCGCCTTCTGGGCCTGTCTGCTGTTCGGTTTTCTGGATGCGGTGGCGATCCGGTTGCAGGGCGTGCGGGTGCCGGGCATTGGGGAGGTTCCGGTGCAACTGGTGCAGGCACTGCCTTATCTGCTGACGGTGATTTTGTTGGCCGGTTTTATAGGCCACACCGTGGCGCCGCAGGCGCTGGGCAAACCGTATCTCAAGGACCGGTGATTTTTTGGGCGAGACAAATTCTGGCGTTTTGCGGCGCGGCCTGAGTAAGCAGCTTCAACAATTACATCCAGATCGTTATATGCACGAACACGATTTCCTCTCTCCCGCCATCACAAGCCTGCGCGCAGACCTGGCACTTGCGTTGCGCGCGGCGGCCCACCACGGCTTGGCCGAAGGTGTCTGCAACCATTTCAGCATCGAGCTGCCAGACAGCTCGTGCCGCTTTCTGCTGAACCCGCGCGGTCTGTTGTGGAGCGAGATCGGCCCGGACGATGTCGTGCTGGTTGACGCGCAGGGGCGCAAGCTGGCAGGCCGGCACGCGGTGGAGCCCACCGCCATGTTTATCCACGCGGCAATCCACCGCATCGGCCGCAAGGCCTGCGTGCTGCACACCCACATGCCGTACGCGAGCGCGTTGACGCTGACGGTCGACCGCGCGCTGGACACCACGCTGTCGCAGAACGCCATGCGTTTCCATTGCCGTATCGCGGTAGACCCGCACTACAACGGCCTGGCGCTTGACGTTGCCGAGGGCGAACGCATTGCCCGCGCGATGAACGCGGCCGACATCGGCTTTCTGGGCAACCACGGCGTAGTGGTGTGCGGAACGCAGATCGCCCACGCCTACGACGACATGTATTACCTGGAACGCGCCTGCATGGGCCAGGTGCTGGCCCAATCCACGGGGCGTCCGCTGGCGCCGGTGGACGCCGCGCTGGCCCAGCGCGTGGGCGAGCAGTCCATGGGAGAGCGCCTGCAGTCCGAACTGTTCTTCGAGGCGCTGCGCCGCACACTCTGACGGGTCGATTACTTTTGGAACGACCTTCGCCGCATACGCGCAGCCCGGCGGCATGCGCTCCGGCTTCGAATACTTCAAGCCCTTGGAGCAGGACGCCAAAGACGTCGCCGACTTCGAGCAGACTAAGTTGAAGATGCCGATGCTGGTGCTCAGCGGCAAGAAAGCCGGCGGCCAGTTCCTGATCGACCAGGGGGCGGCTGGTGGCCGACAACGTGGAAGGCGTCATCGTCAACGGGTCGGGACACTGGCTAACGGAAGAGGCGTCGGGAGAGACGATGAGAGCGTTGGTGGGATTTGTAAATGGAGCGGTGCAATAGGTGTGGTGGGGGTGCGATTCAAAGTGATGTGTCGTAGAGTTCAACCGTGGCCCAGGTGCAGGCTGATTTGCGTCGCCGCATCCTGCGCGCCTTTGTCGGGCGTGGCCTGATCGACAGCGTCGATGCCAAAGAGATGCTGGCCTACCACCACAGCGGCTTCTCGGTGAATGCGAGTGTCTGCATTGAGGCACACGACCGCGCCGCTCTGGAGCGTCATCTTCCACCCGCTGCGCCCGCCCGCCCTTTGCCATGGACCGACTGCGCAAAGAGGGCGCTGACCTGGTGTACCACTGCGTGACGCCTAAACACCGCACGCCGTTAAACTCCAACACATGCCGGTCGTACTCCGCTACAAGTCGTTCCGGTTCTTCTTCTATTCCAACGAAGGAAACCCGCGTGAGGCCATGCACATTCACGTACGCAGCGCTGACGGTGAGGCAAAATTCTGGCTGACACCCACGGTTTACCTGGCAGACAGCGATGGTTTTGACGCAGGCACGCTGCGCGAACTGCAAGGCGTTGTTAGCTCCAACACAGAGCTCATCGAAAGGATGTGGAATGAACATTTCGCCTAAATCGGTTCGCTTCGACGACGACACCTTGTGGGTAAGCCTGTCTGATGGCCGCACAATTGCCGCGCCGTTAACCTGGTTCCCGCGCCTGCTGCAGGCCACCCCGGAACAAAGAGCAAAGGTTGAGCTGAGCAAAAGCGGCTTGCACTGGGATGCGCTGGATGAAGATATATCGGTTGCCGGTTTGCTTGCCGGACAACGTGATTTGTCAGCGCGCGGTACGCACCAACCCGCCTAATTCCGTTTCGGTGAAATTGGAGCGAAATCGGAGTCAGATTCCAATTGTTTGATGTTCTCGCCATGAAAATTTCATACGACCAAGCGACCGACTCGCTCCACATCCACTTGGCGGACAGCGCTTCGGTGGACTCTGAGGAAGTGACAGCCGGCGTCGTGCTGGATTACGCATCAACGGTGCTGCTCGATGCCAAGAAACAAGGTCTGCGGCCTCTGGAGTTCAGGAAAACGGCTTGAAGCATCGCCCTGTTGCATGATCCAGTCCGCCAGCGTCGCATTGATACTTGTGTTGACGCCGCACGGCCAGCTGCGACTGGCGCCGGATGGCGACGCACCGCCTCTGCCCGCTGCGTTGCACGAGCGCCTCGTCACTGCGTTTGCGCTGGGCGCCGGGCAGGGTCTTTTGCAGCTGGGCGCAGCCGAGATCGGTAACATCCTTCCCCCGACTTTGGCCTGGTGGCGCGACTTCGCGGCACGCTATGTGACGGGGTTGTGCGCCACGCCGGAGGGCGCTGACATCACTGTCGGCCCGCCTGACGTGGCGGTGCTTGAGGCCCTGATTGCCGACGCACCCCCCATGGTAGGTTCGGAATACCTGACGCCGGACGTGCTTGCCACGCTCTGGGAGGCGCTCGATGCTGCTTTGCGTACCGAGCTCGCGGCATCCAAGCTCGCGCTTCAGGAATTTCTCAAGGCGCGTCATCCGGCGTGGAATCAGGTCGGGCGGGTGCACTTCAACCTGGCCGAAAACCGCAAGGATCCGCAAGCGCCGTTCGCCTTTTTAGCCACTTACACGTCGCGTCTGTCGGCCCACGGCAAGGCGCAACATCTGCCGCTGTCCAAGGCACTGGCTGAGTTTTCGGATGGCAAGAGCAAGGCGCAGCTGCTCTCGCTGCTGTTGCCGGTGCAGCGTGCCGCAGCGCAATGCGAGTGGCTGCGCGAGATGGTCGAGGCCGGCGAGATCTACCATCCGCTGCGCTGGCTGCCGCAGGATGCGTGGGCGTTTCTCTCCGATGTTCCCAAGCTCGAAACCGCCGGCATCGTCGTACGCGCGCCGGGCAACTGGCAGGCGGGACGGCCCGCCCGGCCGTTGCTCAAGGTCAGCGTCG
>JANYBQ010000525.1 GCA_025360705.1 Betaproteobacteria bacterium
GAGCTGGACGGCATTGCGTCCTGAGCCGGGCGCCGCGCAAGCTGCGACCAGGGTTCGCAGCGTTCAGTTTTCTACGGGCACTCCGATCACCAGCAGAACGGCGTAGTCCTGCTTCTTGCAGCCCTCGACCGGAGGCATCACGCCCCCTGGAGCAACCGGAAACGCGGTCTGCTGCGCGTGCGCGGGTGAACACGAACCTTGCCCCTTCGCCGGTATGTAGCGCGCGGAGCGGCAGCCCAGATGCGTTACGTCGTAGAGCGTCGCGCCGCTGTCAAGCTCCCAGCGCGTATTGCCATTCTTGTCGGCGGGATGAATGGTCAGCACGGCTATCGCGTCGCGGCCGCCCGTGACTACGTATTTGCGGGGAGGGACCGGAAAAACCGGTTGCTCCATGATCAAGCCGTGTTCCTCGAGCCACCAGTCCGTGGAGTCGAACTGCCAGCGCGCCGGGGTCATCCCACCGGTGCTTTTCAACTTATCGTATTTGTCCAGTTTGATTCCCCGAGGGCCTGGGTCCAGGGGCCACAGACCCCACGATTGCGCGCCGCTTCCGGATGTTGCGCCCGGGTCACCCAGGGCCGCGATGAACTGCGTGGGAATGCGCTGGTACTTCGGCTTGGTTCCGCTCGCGGCCAGCGCCGACTGGCCCATGGCAACCATCGCCACAAGAAGAACCATAGCAAGGCAGGCGCGGCCAATCAGATGCCGTGCCTTGCGCATGGGCTTCCACACCTTGCTTTGCGGTGAATGGGTTTGTACCGTGAACATCCTGAGTTTTGAGACCATCTTTCGATTCCTCTCCGACATGTGCATGAATGGTGGCGCTGCTCTGCCTGTGATTGTCAATCCAAATCAGTGATTTGCCATTCCGGCTTGGAGCAAGCTGGTGTCGAAGCGAAATCGGCTTCGTCGTCAGGTAATTTTGTTGCTATATATTGTTTCCATGCCGATTGTTCAAAAGGAGATTGCTTTGAAGTTGTTGTGTTCAGTCTTGCTTCGGGCATTCATGGGGGTGCTGCTGCTTGCGCCTGTTGCTGCGCTGGCGTGGGGCGCGCAGGGTCACCAAGTTGTCGCCACCCTGGCGCAAATGTCGTTAACCCCCGAGGCCGGCGCCGCGGTCAATCGCTTGCTGGCGCTCGAGCCGGGACAGACGCTGGCCTTCGTCTCTACCTGGGCCGACGAGCACCGTGACCCTGCCACCACCGCATGGCATTACGTCAACTTTCCCAAGGCTTCATGCAGCTACGAGCCAGCGCGCGACTGCCCGGACGGCAACTGTGTCGTCGGCGCCCTCAACAAGCAGCTTGAGATCCTGGCTTCTGGCGCACCCGACTCCGAGCGCCTGCTGGCGCTGAAGTACGTGGTGCACCTGGTGGGTGATGTTCACCAGCCGCTGCATGCCGGTTATGCGCAGGACCGTGGTGGTAATAGATACCAGGTCCAGGCCTTCGGCGAAGGCACGAATTTGCATTCGCTGTGGGATTTTGGAATGATCCGAAACCTCCACGTGGATACCACGAAGATGTCGGCTCGATTGCGCATGACTCCATTGCCGTCATCGCGCGGCGAACTCGATGTCGCACGCTTCGCGGAGGAGTCTTGCCGGATTGTTGGCATGCCCGGTTTTTATCCGGAGCGCAAGATCGATGAAGCCTATATCGAGCGCTTCACGCCGATCATGGAGCAGCGGTTGTCAATCGCGGGAGCGCGGCTGGCCGGGTTGCTGAATCGGCTGTTCAAGTAAACCGCCAGCGGCACTCGCGATTCGGAGTCGCGCAGGCGCCAACTCATGAGGCGCCGGATTCGACTATCGGGCCGATGACCTGTTCAGGGCTGCAGCGGCGCCTATGAGCGTCTTGAAGGCAGCCTGATCTATTTCATCACCCTCATGGATATCGACAGCGCGCCTGACCTTGCCTTCAAGGCTGGAGTTGAATAGTCCTGAAGGGTCCTTGAGCGAAGCGTCCTTGGCGAAAGTCAGCTTCACGGCCTTCTTGTATGCCTCGCCGGTGCAGATAATTCCATCGTGAGACCAAACCGGAACGCTCCACTTCCACTCCTCGACCACCTCAGGGTCAGCCTGTTGGATGAGAGCTATCGGACATGCGATAGCCTCTTGCCCCTCCAGTCGTCCAGTTCCTTGATCTTCGCGTCGATCAGTTGAGAAGGCGATTCGCCCTTGGCCGCAGCGCTTTTTTTCATATTGTTTGCGCCCCGGCCAGAGTCTTGGCTTGGCCGGTACTCGGTGGGCCTTCTGAAAATAGAGCCCGGTGTACCTCGGTCGTGCTATGGCGCTTGGCCCGCTCCACTACGATTCGGTCGCCCTCCTGCGTCCACACCAGCACCGACCCCGGTATCAGGTGCAGAAAATTGCGCACTTATGCTGCGAAAGGCAATGCGTCGGGCTCGGGGATCACCGTGTTCTGGATGGCGTCAATGCCATC
>JANYBQ010000539.1 GCA_025360705.1 Betaproteobacteria bacterium
GGCTCTTGGCCTGGTTGGCCTGGTCGGCCGCATGGCGCGCCTGCTCGGCGGTCAGTTTGGCCTGCTGCAGGGCTTCGTCGGTCTGGCGGTGCGACTCGATCTCGCGCATCAGCAGGTGGGTCTGGCGATTCGACTCCTCCTGTGCCACCTGGCGGCTCTTGTGCGCCAGCACCACCCACCAGGCCACCAGGCCGGCGATGACCACCAGCGCCATATAGGCCTTGAGAAAACCCGAACGCAGCGCGGCATGTGGCGCCTCCAGCATGTCGGTGTCCAGGACGGCCAGCGCCAGCGCCCCGAGTTCCTGGCGGTACAGCAGCCCGAACACGCTGGCCAGCAACGGCACGATAACCAGCATCAACAGCAGGAAGTAGCCCAAGCCGTTGTCAAGGTAAGGCCAGATGCGCCTCGGCAGCAGCCAATGCAGGGTGGCGGACCATTGCGCGGACAGGCTGGCGTGCGGTTTGCACATGTCGCCACAACGCGCGTCGAGCGTGCAGCACAACGAGCAGATGGGTCCCTGGTAAGCCGGGCAATGTGCCATGTCCGGCCCTTCGTAGTCGCGTTCGCATATCACGCAGCGCCGCACCTGGTAACGCTGGTAAGCACCCTCGCCCGCCGCGCTGTCCACCAGCACTTCGCTCTCCGGAATGCCGCTGCGGCGCGCAATGTAGTACTTGCCACGCGTGGCCCAGGCGATCAGCGGCGAGGTCACAAAGGCCGTGCCAAGCGCGATCAGCGCGGAGAAGGCCTGCGCCATGGGACCGAACAGGCCGAGGTGGGCCGCGATCGACAGGATAGACGCCAGCGCCATGGCACCCACACCCACGGGGTTGATGTCGTACAGGTGCGCGCGTTTGAACTCGATGCCCGGCGGCGACAGGCCCAGCGGCTTGTTGATGACCAGGTCCGCCACCACCGCCATCATCCAGGCAATGGCGATGTTGGAGTACAGGCCCAACACATCCCCCAGCGCCTGGAACACATCCATCTCCATCAGCATGAAGGCGATCAGGGTGTTGAACACAACCCATACCACGCGGCCCGGATGGCTGTGTGTCAGGCGCGAGAAAAAGTTGGACCAGGCAAGCGAGCCTGCGTAAGCATTGGTGACGTTGATCTTGAGCTGCGAGATCACCACGAACAGCGCGGTTGCGGCCACCGCCCATCCGTAACGCGGGAATACGTATTCGTAAGCCGCAAGGTACATCTGGTTGGGGTCGACCGCACGGTCCACCGGCACTGCATGGCTAATGGCAAGATACGCCAACATCGCGCCGCCCAGCATCTTTACCACGCCAAGCGTCACCCACCCCGGACCCCCCACGAAAACGCTGAGCCACCAACGGCGCCGGTTGTCCGGCGTTTGCACGGGCATGAAGCGCAGATAGTCGGCCTGTTCGCCCATTTGGGTCATCAAGGCGATGCCCACCGTCAAGGCAGCACCAAACAAGGGCAAACTGAAGCCAGATGTCAACCCTCGATCCCCTTTGTAGTGCGTTATGCCTGAAAACGCACCCGGATCCAGCGCAAACACATATCCAAAGGGCACTACGAGCATCAGCAACCATAGGGGCTGCGTCCAGACTTGCAAGCGGCTGATGGTCGACACGCCATGGGTCACCAGCGGAATCACTACCAGCGCGCAGATCAGGTAGCCCCAGCTAGGCGGAACGCCCAGCGCCAGTTCCAATGCGTACGCCATCACAGCGGCTTCGAGCGCAAAAAATATAAAGGTGAACGACGCGTAGATCAGCGAGGTCAAAGTCGAGCCGATATAGCCAAAACCCGCCCCGCGTGTCAAAAGGTCCATGTCCACGCCATACCGCGCGGCGTAAATGCTGATGGGTAGCCCCGCCAGGAAAATGATCAACCCGGTGGCCAAGATGGCCCACAGCGCATTGGTGAAGCCGTATTGCACCAGCAGCGTGGCGCCCACCGCCTCCAGCACAAGGAACGAGGCTGCACTGAATGCCGTGTTGGCGACGCGCCATTCCGACCACTTGCGAAACCGCTGAGGCGCGAACCGCAGCGCGTAATCTTCCTTGGTTTCGCTCGCCACCCAACTGTTGTAGTCGCGCCGGACCTTGATGATGCGCTGGACCGGCGCCTGTGCATCAGGCGTTGGCGGCATTGGCGCCCAGGCGGGAACCAGGCTCACGTCGGGCAGCGGCAAGGCCATGGCCGGGTTGTTCATACTACTGCGGCGCAGGTTCTGTGCCATGTGCCGGCTGATTTCCAACCCAGTCCCGTGGCACCATTCTTGCTACCGGTAAACCAGTGCGCCACGCAGCCTGCCTCGGAGAGAGACGATGGAATTGACCCCCAGAGAAAAAGACAAGCTGCTGCTGTTTACCGCTGCGTTGCTGGCCGAACGCCGCAAGGCACGCGGCCTAAAGCTCAACTACCCGGAAGCCGTGGCGCTGATCAGCGCCGCCGTAATGGAAGGCGCGCGCGACGGCAGAACCGTGGCGCAATTGATGAGCGAGGGCCGCAATGTCCTTACGCGTGCCGATGTGATGGACGGCATCGCCGAAATGATTCCCGACATCCAGGTTGAGGCTACCTTTCCCGATGGCACCAAGCTGGTCACGGTGCATCAGCCGATTTTGTAAAAGCATTTATCAAGCACATACATGAAAGGCGGCCGACATGATTCCCGGTGAGCTGATTACGCAGGACGGACATCACGACCTCAACACCGGCCGGCGCACCGTGACGCTGGTGGTGCAGAACTCGGCCGACCGCCCGATCCAGGTTGGATCGCATTACCACTTTGCCGAGACCAATGGCGCGCTGGTGTTCGACCGGCCTGCTGCGCGCGGCATGCGGCTGCATATTGCTTCGGGCACCGCGGTGCGTTTCGAGCCCGGTCAGCAACGCACCGTGGAGCTGGTGGACTTCGCGGGTGAGCGCAAGGTGTTCGGTTTTCGCGGCCTGGTGCAGGGCGCTCTGTAAAGGCAAGGTTTTATGGCGACGATTGGACGACGCGCGTACGCGGAAATGTTCGGCCCCACGGTCGGCGACCGGGTGCGCCTGGCCGATACGGCGCTGCTGGCCGAAGTAGAGGCCGACTACACCTTGCGCGCCGGCAGTTACGGCGAAGAGGTGAAGTTCGGCGGCGGCAAGACGATTCGCGACGGCATGGCGCAAAGCCAAATGTCGCGCGCCCAAGGCGCGGTGGACACCGTGATGACCAACGCACTCATCATCGACCACTGGGGCATTGTCAAAGCCGACATCGGCTTGAAAGGCGGGCGCGTCGTGGCCATAGGTAAGGCCGGAAATCCGGACACCCAAAGCGGCGTGGATATCGTCATTGGGCCGGGCACCGAAATCATCAGTTGCGAGGGCAATATCGTCACCGCCGGCGGCATCGATTCGCATATCCACTTCATCTGCCCACAGCAGATTGAAGAGGCTCTGTCCAGCGGCATTACCACCATGCTCGGCGGCGGCACCGGGCCGGCCACCGGCACGCTGGCCACCACCTGCACGCCAGGCCCGTGGCACATGGAGCGCATGTTGCAGGCGGCTGAAGGTTTTGCCATGAACCTGGGCTTTCTGGGCAAGGGCAACGCGAGCCTGCCCGACGCGTTGCACGAGCAAATCACCGCTGGCGCCATAGGCCTCAAGCTGCATGAGGACTGGGGCACTACACCGGCCGCGATCAGCAACTCCCTGGATGTGGCCGAGGCAACCGACACGCAGGTGGCGATCCACTCCGACACGCTGAACGAATCGGGCTTCGTGGAGGACACGATTGCCGCCACCAAGGGCCGTGTGTTGTGCGCGTTCCATACCGAGGGCGCGGGCGGTGGCCACGCACCTGACATCCTGCGCGTAGTGGGCGAGAGCAATTTTTTGCCGTCCAGCACCAACCCCACCATGCCGTACACCATCAACACGCTGGACGAACACGTGGACATGCTGATGGTGTGCCATCACCTCGATGCGGGCATTGCCGAGGATCTGGCGTTTGCCGAAAGCCGCATCCGCAAGGAAACGATCGCCGCCGAAGACGTGTTGCACGACCTCGGCGCGATCAGCATGTTCAGCTCCGACTCGCAGGCCATGGGCCGCGTGGGCGAGGTAATACTGCGCTGCTGGCAGACCGCGCACAAGATGAAGGAACAACGCGGCTGGCTGGCGCCCTCTTCCGGTCGGGACGAACTGGTCGAGGCCCGCCAGCAAAACGACAATTTCCGCATCAAGCGGTACGTGGCGAAGTACACCATCAACCCGGCCATCGCCCACGGCATGGCGCATGAGGTCGGGTCGATCGAAGTCGGAAAATGGGCCGACCTGGTGGTCTGGAAGCCCGCCTTCTTCGGCGTGAAACCGGCGCTGATCATCAAGGGCGGCATGATCGCGGTCGCCGCCATGGGCGACCCGAATGCGAGTATCCCGACGCCGCAACCGGTGCATTACCGGCCGATGTTCGGGTCCTTCGGCGGCGCGGTTGTCAAGACCTCGCTGACGTTTGTTTCACAAGCCAGCGTGCAGGCCGGTATTGGCGCGCGTTACGGTCTGGCGAAGACGCTTTGCGCGGTGCGAGGTATCCGGCGTTTAAGCAAACGCGATATGGTGCTGAACAACTACACGCCAAAAATGGAAGTGGATGCGCAGACTTATGCCGTACGTGCCGACGGCCTGCTGCTGACCTGCGAGCCCGCCACCGTGTTACCTATGGCGCAGCGCTACTTTCTGTTTTAGGCGCGATCGGCCCGCGGCTGGAGGCATACTCCTCATCCAGGCACACGCAGGGCAATTCAATGATCCACGCATCCAAACTCATTCCCCAAGGCCGCGGCCTGGCGCCGGTATTGCTAAAACGCGCCGGCACTGTTTCGCTGGACTGGGACGTGCGCCAGAGGAGCCGCTTCGACGTCGTCGATTCAGCGGGCCGCCAGCTCGGGGTCTTTCTTGCACGCGGCACCGTGGTGCGCGGCGGCGACGTGCTGGTGGCCGAGGATGGATCGCTGCTACGCGTGATCGCGGCACCGCAGCCGGTGTTGTACATCAGCCACTGCCCGCAACACGGGACGGCGTTCGACCTGATACGCGCCGCTTACCACCTGGGTAACCGCCATGTGCCGATCGAACTGAAGCCTGACCATCTCAAGATCGAGCCCGACCATGTGCTGGCCGACATGCTGCGCGCCATGCACCTGATCGTGCGGGAAGAGTACTCGGCATTCGAACCTGAAAATGGTGCCTACTCGGCGCACGCCGATTCGCACGGGCATGAGCATGATCACGCCGCACACGACCATGTTGCGCACGATCACGATCATGCCGGCCACGACCACGCCGTGCATGAACCCGCGCACGCCCGCACGCCGCCACCTGGCGAGGCACCGGCCAGTACAAAGACCCCCGCCCATGATGACGGCCATCCAACTGGGCACGATCACGCGTCGCATGACGGGCACAAGCATTGACCCACACGCTTCGACCTGCAGCGCGTCGGCGGGCCGCTGTCCAGCCCATGACATCCAGCAGCCTGCTGCAGCTGATCTGGCTGGCCTCGCCGGCATTGCCCATCGGTGGCTTCTCGTATTCGGAGGTGCTGGAGGCAGCCATCGATCGTGCCGGCGTCAGCAACGAAATTTCTGCAGGCGCATGGCTGCTGGACCAGTTGCATCTGTCGTTGGCACGCGCCGACCTGGCGGTGGCAGCCAAGGCGATTGGGGCTTGGCGCCGGCGCGACCTGGAGGCCGTCAACGAACTCAACGACTGGATGCTCCAAACCCGCGAAAGCAGTGAATTGCGTTTGCAGACCGAACAAATGGGCCGCTCCATGATGGACTGGTTGCGCAATCAGCATGCGGACGACGACGGCTTGCTGGCCCTCACGCGCGCCTGTGCCTCGCCAACCTATCCGGTGGCATTCGCATTGGCCGTATCCGTTACGCGGGCTGATGTGCGCGACTGCATGACCAGTTTCGCTTTTGGCTGGGCCGAAAACATGACCCAGGCAGCCGTCAAAACGGTTCCCTTGGGACAAAGCGCAGGGCAACGGATCCTCGCCATGCTGGCCGACGAAATCCCGCCAGCGGTGGCGCAGGCCGTCGCGCTGATGGACAGCGAACGGCAGGCCTTCACGCCCATGCTGGCGATTTTGTCGGCACAGCATGAAGTCCAATATTCACGTCTTTTCCGCTCATGAATACCGTTACTTCGCCCAGCCCGCTACACAATATTCCCAATCGCACCAAAAAGCTGCCACCATTGCGCGTCGGCATTGGCGGCCCGGTTGGCTCCGGTAAAACCACACTGCTCGAAATGTTGTGCAAGGCGATGCGTGCGAAGTACGACCTGGTAGCCATCACCAACGACATCTATACCAAGGAAGATCAGCGCATCCTGACCGTCAACGGCGCCTTGCCAGCCGAACGCATCATGGGCGTGGAAACAGGCGGCTGTCCACATACCGCGATCCGCGAAGACGCATCGATCAACCTGGAAGCCATCGACCGCATGCTGGAAGATTTTCCGGACGCCGACATTGTGTTTATCGAGTCCGGCGGGGACAACCTGGCCGCTACTTTCAGCCCCGAACTGAGCGACCTGACGATCTATGTGATCGACGTCGCGGGCGGCGAAAAAATCCCGCGCAAAGGCGGCCCCGGCATTACCAAGAGCGACCTGTTCATCATCAACAAGACCGACCTGGCGCCGTATGTCGGCGCGAGCTTGAGCATCATGGAAGCCGACACCCGGCGCATGCGCACCAACGACGCGGGCCTAAAGCCTTTCGTGATGACCAACCTGCGCACTCAGAGCGGCCTTGCCGAAGTGGTGGCCTTCATAGAAACAAAGGGCATGCTGGTCAGCGGTTAAAATCAATATGCAGGAAGCGTGGCAGAGTGGTCGATTGCACCGGTCTTGAAAACCGGCGATGGGAAACCGTCCGTGAGTTCGAATCTCACCGCTTCCGCCAGACAGCTAGCATTCATGCGGGTTTTCGGACCAATAAGAGTCGCTACCCGCCATGGACCCCGCCAATCGGTAAGGTGGTCACGACTCCGGTAGATTCTGACTGGCGCTATCCGCGTGCGGTTCAACAGTTTTGAGCCGGTCTGCTGACGATGGCTTAGCGATGGCTTAGTGATGGCTTAGCCATAGCTGGATGGTCGCTGGGCACCGAAGACAATCACGCCCTTGCCCGTGTCCACATAGAAGTGGATGCGCGGCTTGATGTCGGCGTTCTCAGGCTCATTAAGCCGATTGCTCTCGGCGCCCTTGGTCCCTGCGCCGTAGTATTGCGAAGACAGCGTGGAGCGGGCCTGCTGGCTGAAGTGGTGGCCTACGGCTTGGACGGACCCTTCTCGGGCTGTGCCGTACTCTGGTGCTTCAGAATCAGTCTGCGCAAGATCTCCTCCGCCTCGCCGGGTGGAGGCGCGGTCGGCGATCCATCGGTCCCGGAGGTCGGTTGCTTCCTGTCCCATTTGGCGGAGTTGAGCGACATCACGCCCCTGCCGCCCATCATTAACTCCCCCGGCTTCAGCTTGAAGTACGTTATCTTCATATCGCGTTCCTTTCAAATATCCGTAGGTTAGCCGTTCGCTGGTTGTGGCTCGGCCATGACTTGTGGCTGCTAATCCTCCTTGTCGTCGCTGACGTAGTAATGGGTCCGATAGAACTTGTCCATTATCTCCTTCGACTCTTTCATTGAGTCGGGCTTTTGTGGTGGCGGATTCTGGTCGTGCGAAGCCTTCGGTGACGCCTGCGGCTTCACACGCGCATTGGCGCGGCTTGCTCGCGACG
>JANYBQ010000547.1 GCA_025360705.1 Betaproteobacteria bacterium
GTTCCCGCGCGACTTCGGCAGCCACCCGGAGTTGCGCACCGAATGGTGGTACATCACGGGCCACACCACGGTCGGCAGCGGCGCGCAGGCACGCGCCTTCGGGTTTCAGCTGACGTTTTTCCGCGCGCGGGTGGACGTCACGCAAGGTATGGCGTCACGTTTCGCGGCCCGGCAATTGCTGTTCGCGCATGCCGCGGTCACCGATGTGCAAGGCGCGCGTTTCCGGCACGACCAGCGCATCGCACGTGCCGGTTTCGACGTCGCCTCGGCCAGTGAGTCGGACACCGCCGTGCACCTGCGCGACTGGTCGCTGGTGCACGAGGGCGGTGGTTATCGCGCGCGTGTGGCAGGCGCCGATTTCAGCCTCAACCTGCGCTTTTCCGAGACCCAGCCGGTATTGCTGCAAGGCGCCAACGGGCTTTCGCGCAAGGGGCCCGATGCGGCACAGGCCAGTTATTACTACAGCCAGCCGCAGCTCGCTTTCGAAGGTGAAATCGCCATCCAGGGACAGCGTTTCGCGGTGGCGGGAGAGGGCGCCAAAAGCGCCAGTTCCAGTTTCACGCCGGCCAGGGGTGCGGCCTGGCTGGACCACGAGTGGAGCGACGGCTTGTTGCACCCGGAGGCGGCCGGCTGGGACTGGATCGGCATGAACCTGTTCGATGGCAGTGCGTTGATGGCGTTCCAGATGCGCAACAGGACCGGCAAGGACACATTGTGGGACGGCGGCTCGTTTCGGCACCCCGGCATGAAGGCTGACGCCGGGCCGTATATTTTCAAGCGCGGCGAGGTCAGCTTCGAGCCGCTGCGTAGCTGGAAAAGCCCGTTGACCCAGACCCGTTATCCGGTGGAGTGGATGGTCCGCACGCCGGCCGACCACTACATCGTCAAGGCACTGCTGGACGCCCAGGAACTCGACAGCCGCAACTCCACCGGCGCGATTTACTGGGAGGGACTGAGCGACCTGTTCGACAGCAACCGCCGCCATGTGGGCCGGGGCTATCTGGAGATGACGGGTTACGCCAAGCCGCTGGTGTTGTAGGGACCGCGCCAAGGCAAGCGCGAGAGGTGTAGAGTCGCACGCTGGCCGCCCATTGCGGGCGCTCCTTTCCGCGTTGAATCCCCGACCGCAGTCCATCACACTCCATGACCACTGACCGTGCCAAAGCCCAAACAGCGAAGTCCCTCTCGGGCCTGACTCCGTTCATGCGCCCGTATGCGAAGCGGATTTTCCTCGCAGCGCTGTTTCTGGTACTGGCCGCGGTGTCCACGTTGGTATTTCCGCTCGCGCTGCGCAGCCTGATCGACGGTGGGCTGGTCGGCGGGACATCGGCCGCCGCGCTGGCCAGCGGCGACAAGGGCACGCAGGTGATGGCCCTGCGCGAACATTTCATGGACCTGTTCGCGGTCGCGGTGGCGCTGGGCCTGTTTTCGGCCGCGCGCTTCTACATGGTGAGCTGGCTGGGTGAACGTATCACCGCCAACCTGCGCAACGCTGTTTATGCCCATGTGCTGAAACAAAGTCCCGAGTTCTTCGAGACCACGCAGACCGGCGAGGTGTTGAGCCGGCTGACGGTGGATACGACCTTGGTGCAAACGGTGGTCGGTTCGTCGTTGAGCATGGGCCTGCGCAACAGCGTGATGGGTGTTGGCGCGCTGGGCATGCTGATCTGGACCAATCCGTACGTGATGTTCCAGGTGCTGGGCATACTGGTGCTGATCGTGCTGCCCAGTCTGTGGTTTGGCCGACGCGTGCGCAAACTGTCGCGCGCCAGCCAGGACCGGGTAGCGGACTCGAGCGCCATCGCGGCTGAAGTGCTGAACGCCATACCGGTGGTGCAGAGTTACGGCGCCGAAACGCGCGAAGCCAGTCGCTTCGACGCATCGACCGAAAGCGCGTTCAAGGTCGCCATCCGACGCACCAGCGCACGCTCGGTGCTGGTGGCGTTCATCATCATCGCCACCTCGGCCGCGCTGCTGTGGGGCCTGTACCAGGGCACGCAAGCCGTGATGGCCGGTCATATCACAGCGGGGCACCTGGGGCAAACCGTGGTCTACGTCATCATCCTGGCCAGCGCCTTCGCGGTGCTGGGCGAGGTGTATGGGGACCTGTTGCGTGCGGCCGGCGCCACCGAACGGCTGATGGAGCTGCTGGGCACCAACTCGCCGATACGCTCGCCGGATCGTCCGGTGGCCGCGGCCGTGCCGGTGGCGGGCAGCGCGGTGCGCTTCGAGGCCGTCACCTTCCACTATCCGTCCCGGCCGCTACAAGCGGCTCTAAGCGATTTCAGCCTGAATGTGGCAGCCGGCGAAACCGTGGCGCTGGTGGGACCGAGCGGCGCCGGCAAGAGCACGGTGTTTCAGTTGTTGTTGCGCTTCTACGACCCGCAAAGCGGCAGCATCGCACTGGGCGATGTGCCGACGCGTGAGATGGCACTCGGCGACTTGCGCCAGCAAATCGGCATCGTGCCGCAGGATGCGGTTATTTTTTCGACCAGTGCGCTGGAAAACATCCGTTACGGCAAACCCGGCGCAAGCGACCAGGAGGTCAAGACAGCGGCCCAGGCCGCCTTTGCCGACGAGTTCATCCACCGGTTACCGCAGGGGTACGACACCTTTCTGGGAGAACGCGGTGTGCGCTTGAGCGGCGGGCAGCGCCAGCGCATCGCGATTGCACGCGCCATGCTCAAGAACCCGCCGCTGTTGCTGCTGGATGAAGCCACCAGCGCGCTGGACGCGGAAAGCGAACGCATGGTGCAGGCCGCGCTCGAATCCGCCATGCGCAACCGCACCACGCTGGTCATCGCGCACCGCCTGGCAACGGTGCAAAAGGCCGACCGCATCGTGGTGCTGGACGGCTCCCGGATGGTCGAGCAGGGAACCCATGCGGGGCTGGTGGCTCAGGGTGGGGTTTATGCGCGACTGGCAGCGTTGCAGTTTACGGCGTAGAGGATGGCCCAAGCGGCGGCAACAATTGCCGCCGGCCAGGTTACTGAAGCGGGCCTTTGAGCGCCTCGGGCAGCGCAAGCTGCATCACCGTAATGCCCTCTTCCATCAGGGACTCGGTCTCGGCTTTCGAGGCCTTGCCGCGGATACCACGCTGTTTGGACTCGCCGTAGTGGATACGGCGCGCCTCTTCGGCAAAACGTTCACCCACGTCTTCGGTATTGGCGACTATGCGTTTGGCCATGCCGAGCCAGGCGGCCTGCAGCGCGGCGCCATCATTGTCGACAGTTGCCACTTCCTGCTTGGCGTTCTGCGGCGCCCGTGCATGGCCCAGGCTCAGGCGCGGGGCACTGAGTTTCTTGGTGACGGTTATGTCGCCGCACATCGGACAGGCCACCAGCCCGCGCGCAAGCTGACCGGTGAAGTCCTCTTCGGAGGCAAACCAGCCTTCAAACACATGCGCGTGTGCGCACTGGAGATCGAGGACTTTCATAATGCAATTATCCGGCAGTGGGTGAAATTTCCACTGCGCGCCAGTTCAATGTCCATGCGCCGGATAGTACGTTTTGCAGCCAGAGCGCGCCGGCCAGGGTCTTGGCATCGGTAACCGTGCCATCGCGGCACCATTGCAGCAATTCGGCCGGCGTGGCCGTGATGACCTCCACAAACTCGCCCGCGTCGAGTTGGCGCTCTCCGAGGGTCAGGCCACGTGCAAACCAGATGTCGATGCATTCGGTCGAGTAAGCGGGAACCGGGTTCATCACGCCGGCGTGCGCCCAGTCGCTGGCGCTGTAACCGGTCTCCTCGCGCAATTCGCGCTGGGCGCATAACCAAAGATCTTCGCCCGGGTCCACCTTGCCTGCCGGAAACTCAACGATCACGCGGCCCAGCGGGTAACGGAACTGGCGCTCCAGCACCAGGCGCACGCCGCCCGCTTCGTCGGCAATCATCGGGATCACCGCCACCGCGCCCGGATGGACCACGTACTCCCGGGTGGCTTGTCCGCCATCGGGCAGGCACACCGTGTCGCGCATGGCCTGGAGAAAATTCCCCTGCAGAATTTTCTCGCCGGCGACCTTGTGCTCGGTCAGGTGGGTGTCGGCAGGTACCACGCGCGGTGCGTCAGGCCGCCATCATGCTGGCCACGGCACGTGCACATAGCGCCATGAGGGAGCCCGGCAACAGCCCCAGCAGCAGCACCAGCGCGCCGTTGATGGCCAGCACCATGCGGATGTCCATCGGGGCTTCGATCGGCGCGGCATGGATGGGTTCGTCGAAATACATCAGCTTGACGACACGCAGGTAATAAAACGCACCTACCAGCGACATCATCACGGCGAAGACCGCCAGCCCGATGTGGACCGTCTGCCAGGACGAGATAAGCGCCTGCAAGACCGACAACTTGGCGTAGAAACCTACCATGGGCGGGATGCCGGCGAGCGAGAACAGGCACACCGCCATCACCGCGGCATACAGCGGGCTGCGCTGGTTCAGGCCCGCGAAGTCGGCGATCTCTTCGCTCTCGAAGCCTTTGCGCGACAGCAGCAAAATGATGCCGAAGCTGGCCAGCGTGGTCAACACATAGGTCACCACGTAAAACATCGCCGAGCCGTAGGCGTCCGCGGTGGAAATGGTATTGCCGTTGATGACACCGGACATCAGGCCCAGCAACACGAAACCCATCTGCGAAATGGTGGAAAACGCCAGCATGCGTTTGAGATTGGTCTGCGCGATGGCCGCGAAGTTGCCCACCACCAGCGACCCAATAGCCAGCAGCATTAGCATCTGCTGCCAATCCAGCGCCAACGGCAACATGCCTTCCACCAGCAAGCGGATGAAGATGCCGAACGCGGCCAGTTTGGGCGCGCCGCCAATCAACAGCGTCACCGCGGTAGGGGCACCCTGGTACACATCGGGAATCCACATGTGGAACGGGACCACGCCAAGCTTGAAAGCCAGCCCGGCCACTATGAATACCAGGCCGAACACCAGTACCTGATGCTTGATCTGGCCGCTTGCGATGGCCTGCGCCACTTCATTCACGTCCAGCGAGCCCGTGGCGCCGTACAACATCGACATGCCATACAACAGGAAACCCGACGCCATGGCGCCGAGCACGAAGTATTTCATCGCTGCCTCGGTCGCGACTTCGCTGTCGCGGCGCAAAGCCACCAGCGCGTAGCTCGATAAGGTCAACAGTTCCAGCCCCATGTAGATGACCAGGAAATTGTTGCCGCCAATCATGATGAACATGCCCAACAATCCGAACAGGGAGAGCGTGAACAGCTCCCCACCGCGCAACATGTCGCGCTCGCGCGCATAGGGGCGGCTGTAGACCAAAGTCACCAGCACTGCCAGGGTCGAGAAACACTTGAGCCAATTGCCCATCTGGTCGCTGATCACGAGTTTGCTGAAGCCATACTGGTTCAGGCCGCTGATGGCGTATTCGGCCTGCATCAGGGCCACGAGGGCCAAGGTCAGAATGGTCAGCCCATAAGTCACCGTGCGATTGGCGCTCTTGACGCCCAGGTCCACCAGGGTGATGAGGCAGGCCAACGCCAACAAAACGATCTCCGGGTAAACCGTGATCCAGCTGTAGTTGTCAATCATCGTGCTGGTCTCTCAATTCAACTTGCTCAATTCAATTTGGACATCGCGACGTGTTTTAGCAACTCCGTCACCGAGCTGTCCATCACGTCGGTAAACGGCTTGGGATAGACACCCATGGCCAGCACGGCAATTGCCAGCAAGGCCAGCATCAGGAACTCGCGGCCGTTGATGTCCTTCAACTCCTTCACTTGGTCGTTGGCGACCGGGCCGAGGTAGACGCGCTTGAACATCCACAGGTTGTAGGCCGCCCCCCATATCAGCGCGCTGGCGGCAATAAGTCCGAGCCAGAAATTGGCCTTGACCGCGGCCAGTATCACCATCCACTCGCCGACAAAACCGGCGGTGCCCGGCAAACCGGAATTGGCCATCACAAACAACAAGGCGAAAGCGGTGAACTTGGGCATGCTGTTGACCACGCCGCCATAACTGGCGATCTCGCGTGAATGCATGCGGTCGTACAACACACCGATGACCAGGAACATGGCGCCCGCCACAAAGCCGTGCGCGATCATCTGCACCAGACCTCCGGACATACCCAGGCCGCTGAAGATGAAAAAGCCAAGCGTCACAAAACCCATATGGGCCACGGATGAATACGCCACCAGTTTCTTCATGTCGCGTTGCACGATAGCGACCAGCCCGACGTAGACCACGGCAATCAGCGACAAGGCAATCATGAGCCAGGCCCACTGGCGCGAAGCATCGGGCGCGATCGGCAGCGAAAAGCGCAGGAAGCCGTATGCACCCAGCTTTAGCATGATGGCCGCCAGCACGGCCGAGCCACCGGTGGGGGCCTCCACGTGCACGTCCGGCAACCAGGTGTGTACCGGCCACATCGGGACCTTGACCGCGAACGCCGCCAGGAACGCAAAGAACAACAATGTCTGGGTGGTGCCGGCCAAAGGCAGCTTGTGCCAGGTCGCCAGATCGAAACTGCCACCGGACTTGGTGTACAGGAAGATCAGCGCGATCAGCATCAGCAGCGAACCAAGCAGCGTGTACAGGAAGAACTTGAACGCCGCGTAGATTTTGTTGGGCCCGCCCCAGATGCCGATGATCAGATACATCGGGATCAGCGTGGCCTCGAAAAATACGTAGAACAACAAGCCGTCCAGCGCGCTGAAAACGCCGATCATCAGGCCGCTCAAAATCAGGAAAGCGCCCATGTACTGGTTGACGCGCCGCGTTATCACCTCCCAGCCGGCGATGACCACGACCAGGTTGATAAACGCCGTCAGCAGCACGAACCAGAGCGAAATGCCGTCCAGGCCCAGGTGGTAGTTGACGTTGAAGCGCCCAATCCAGGGCTCCTTCTCCACGAACTGCATCGCGGCGGTGCCCAGCTCGAAACCGCCGTACAGAGGCAGCGTGACCATGAAAGACGCCAATGCCCCAATCAACGCTACCCAGCGCACCACGCTTGCATGCTCATCGCGGCCCACCGCCAGCAAGATGACGCCAAATACGATCGGCATCCATATAGCCAGGCTCAGCAATCCCATTTTTATTCTTCTCCTAGCGCCAGACGAAATACGTCATCAACACAAAAATACCCAGAATCATCGACAACGCGTAGTGGTAGAGATAACCCGACTGGAAGCGCCGGACCACGCCCGAGATCCATCCGGCGGCTCTCCATGACCCGTTGACCAGCAACCCGTCTATCAGCGCCTGATCTCCACCTTTCCATAAACCGGTGCCGAGCAAACGCGTGCCGCGCGCCAGCACGTTTTCATTGAACCAGTCCATGTAGTATTTGTTCTCCAACAGCACATAGATCGGGCTGAATGTCCGTTTGATCGCCGCCGGCCAGGCCGGGAACACCATGTACATCAGGTACGACAGCAACACCCCAGCGAGCGCAAGCCAGAACGGAGCCGCCGTGAAGGCGTGTACGCCCATCGCCGCGGCACCGTGGAAGGCTTGCGCCAGCTCTTCCATCGCATGGTGCTTTTCGCCATCGATGACAATCGCGCCTTTGAAGAAATCGCCGTACAGCATCGGTGAGATGGTCATGAAACCGATCACGACCGAGGGGATAGCCAGCAGCACCAGCGGCACCCAAATCACCCAGGGCGATTCATGCGGCTTCGCGTGGTCATCATGGTGGGCATGTGGGTCCGGTTCCTCGTCGTCGGCATGGTGCCCGTGGGCGTCCGGATTCTGGTCGTAACGTTCCTTGCCATGGAACACCAGGAAATACATGCGAAACGAATAAAACGCGGTGATGAACACGCCCGCCAGCACCGCGAAATAGGCGAAGCCCGAGCCCCACAAATGGCTTTCATGTACCGCCTCGATGATGCTGTCCTTGGAATAGAAGCCGGCGAAAAACGGCGTGCCGATCAAAGCCAGTGAACCCAGCAACGAGGTGATCCAGGTGATCGGCATGTACTTGCGCACGCCGCCCATCCAGCGAATGTCCTGGTTATGGTGCATGCCGATGATCACCGAGCCGGCGCCGAGGAACAACAGCGCCTTGAAGAAAGCGTGCGTCATCAGATGGAACACCGCGACCGAGTACGCCGACGCGCCCAGCGCTACCGTCATGTAGCCGAGCTGCGACAGCGTTGAATACGCCACCACGCGTTTTATGTCGTTCTGGATGATGCCCAGGAAACCCATAAACAATGCCGTGATGGCGCCAATCACCAGGATAAAGCTCAAGGCCGTGTCGCTGAGTTCGAACAGCGGCGACATACGGGCCACCATGAAGATACCCGCGGTGACCATGGTCGCGGCGTGGATCAGGGCCGAGATTGGCGTCGGGCCTTCCATCGAGTCCGGCAACCACACATGCAACGGAAATTGCGCCGACTTGCCCATGGCGCCGATAAACAGGCAGATGCAGATAACCGTTATCAGCATCCAGTCGGTGCCAGGAAAACCGAGAGTGGCAAGATTTCCTGCGCGGGCGAAAACCTCGGTGTAATTAAGCGTTCCGGTATAGGCCAGCACCAATGCGATGCCGAGAATAAATCCGAAGTCTCCCACCCGATTCACCACGAAGGCCTTCATGTTGGCAAAAATGGCGCTCGGCTTGTTGAACCAGAAGCCGATTAGCAGGTAAGACACCAGACCCACTGCTTCCCAGCCGAAAAACAACTGCAGCATGTTGTTGCTCATGACCAGCATCAACATCGAAAAGGTGAACAGCGAGATGTAGGCGAAAAAACGGTTGTATCCGTCGTCATCTTCCATGTAACCGACGGTGTAGATATGCACCATCAACGATACGAAAGTCACCACGCACATCATCATGGCGGTGAGACCGTCCACCAGAAACCCGATCTCCATCTTGAGGCCGCCCACCACCATCCATGTGTAAATGGTCTGGTTAAAACGCGCGCCATCGATTGCCACGCTCCACAACGTCATGGCAGACAACACGAATGCAAGCGCCACGCCAGCGATGGTCAGGCTATGGCTGAGGCGCCGGCCAATTAGGTTTCCACCGAATGCCGTTCCGAATACGCCAGCGACAAGAGCGCCAACCAGAGGCGCCACTGCCACGGTCAACAGCGTGGACGCGGAGAGGGTTTGACTCATCTTGTTATCAGCCCTTGAGCATATTGAGTTCGTCCACATCGATGTTGGACTTGTTGCGAAACAGTTGAACCAATATGGCCAGGCCGATGGCCGATTCAGCGGCAGCTACCGTGAGTATGAAAAAGACGAAAATCTGACCGCGCATGTCTCCCAGGTAATACGAGAACGCGACAAAGTTGATGTTGACCGCAAGCAGCATGAGTTCGATCGCCATCAACAGGATGATGAGATTCTTGCGGTTGAGGAAAATGCCGACCACGGCCAGCGCAAACAACATTGCGCCGAGTGACAGGAAATGTCCGAGCGTCAGGGTCATGCTTTTTTCTCCGCTACCGGGGCCGCCGCCGCTGCGGCTGCGGGCGCTACGACCACCACGACTTCAGCCGGCCGGGTGACCGCGAGTTTGACCATTTGAAGCCGGTCGCGCGCGCGCACCCGGATTTGATCGCTGGCGCTTATGTGTTTACTGTCTTTGCGCCCCCGCAGCGTCAATGCGATCGCCGCGATGATGGCGACCAGCAAAATAACCGCTGCGATTTGCACCGGAAAAATGTAGTCTGAATAAAGCAGCCGGCCCAACTCGCGTGTGTTGGAAAATTGCCCCGCTACTTGCCCGGCCGCGGTAAGAGTCTTGGGTTCCTGGCTGACCCGAAAACCGCCCATCAGAACTGCGGCCATTTCCAGCGCGATCACCACGCCAACCAGGACCGCCAGCGAGCGGTGGCGCCAGAACCCCTTGCGCACGCTGTCGATGTTGATGTCCAGCATCATGACCACGAACAGGAACAACACCATCACGGCACCGACGTACACCAGCACCAGCACAATCGCCAGGAATTCGGCCTTCAACAACATCCAGATCATCGCGGCCTGGAAGAAGGACAACACCAGGAACAGGGCAGCGTGTACCGTATTGCGCGCGGTTACCACGCGAAACGACGCAAACAGCAGCAGCGCCGAAAAGACGTAAAACAGACCGGCTTTCAAATCCATGACTGGGTTTTCTTCTTATGGATTACAACCGCTCTAGCGGTACTTGGCATCCGCTACCCGGCGAGCGGCAATCTCACTTTCATAGCGGTCACCTACGGCCAGCAGCATCTCCTTGGTGAAATACAGGTCGCCACGCTTTTCGCCGTGGTATTCGAAGATGTGGGTCTCGACGATGGCGTCGACCGGGCAGCTTTCTTCGCAGAAGCCGCAGAAGATGCATTTGGTCAGATCGATGTCATAACGCGTGGTCCGGCGCGAGCCGTCGGCGCGTACGTCGGACTCGATCGTGATCGCCACGGCCGGGCAGATAGCTTCGCACAATTTGCAGGCAATGCAACGTTCCTCGCCATTCTCGTAACGGCGCAAAGCATGCAGGCCGCGAAAACGCGGGCTGGCAGGCGTTTTCTCTTCCGGAAACTGCACCGTGATCTTGCGCCGGAACATGTAGCG
>JANYBQ010000044.1 GCA_025360705.1 Betaproteobacteria bacterium
GAGCGGCTGGCGCGCGACATACGCCTGCCCATGCCCGAGTTCGCCGCGCGCCGCTTGCGACCGGGTACGCGTGGCGCGCGCATGCACTGGCCGGGTGTCATGCACCAGGCCGCGAGCACCGGTGGCGAACTGCTGCGCCTGCCGCGTATGCAACGGCGCCACCAGCCCTTGCCCTTGCTGGTGCTGGTGGACGTGTCCGGCTCCATGGAGCGTTATGCGCGGCTGTTGCTGGCCTTTCTGCACGCCGCCACGCATGGCCTGCGCCAGCGCGACGTATTTGCTTTCGGCACCCGGCTGACCGACCTGACCCCGGCCATGCGAATTGCCGATACCGACCGGATGCTGGCAAACGCCAGCCTGGCGATCGAGGATTTTGCGGGTGGCACGCAACTCGGCGAGTCGCTGGCCAGCCTGCGCCAGCACCACGCACGCCGTCTGGTGGGCCGGCGCACGCTGGTACTGCTGATCACCGATGGGCTGGACACCGGCGAGCCGGCGCAACTGACGCAGGAGCTGGACTGGCTGCGCCGCCATTGCCGCCGTTTGCTGTGGCTCAACCCGCTGTTGCGCTTCGGCGCTTATGCTCCACTCGCGCGTGGGGCCGCCACGCTGCACGCTCGCGCGCACGGCATGCTGGCGGTTCACAATCTGGAAAAACTGGAAGACTTGGCCGCCAGCCTGGCGGCCTTGATGAAACGCTAATCCGCTTCCATTCGCCATTCACGAAACCACACAACCTGGGATCTTCATCCATGGACATGCAAGCCAGCCGCCAACTCGCCGTGACGCAACAACAGGCGTGGGACGCGCTGAACGACCCCGAAGTGCTCAAGCTCTGTATCCCCGGCTGCGACAAGGTCGAGGCCACCGGAGACCAGCAGTATGCCGTCGGCATGGCGCTCAAGATCGGCCCGGTTTCGGCCAAGTTCTCGGGCAAGATCACGCTTAGCGACATCGTGGCGCCCAGCAGCTACACCATTTCATTTGAAGGGCAGGGCGGCCCGGCGGGTCATGGCAAGGGCAACGCCAAGGTGCAGCTGACACCCAATGACGCTGGTTGTGAGCTCGCCTACACGGTACACGCGCAAGTGGGGGGCAAGGTGGCGCAACTGGGCCAGCGCCTGATCGATGGAGCGGCCAAAAGTATGGCCGAAGACTTCTTTAAACGTTTCGACGAAGAAATGCAGCGCCGCTACCCGGCTGCATCGGCTGCGCCAGCGACACCAGGCTCCGCTGTCACGCCGGTAGTTCCTGCCAACCCCAAGACGCCAGTGTGGGTCTGGGTTGCGGGCGTGTTGGTGCTGGCCGTCGTGTGGTGGCTGTTGCTGCACAAGGGTTGAACCAGGAGGCAGATCATGGAGAACCTCGATGTCATGGTCCTGCGCACGCTGCGGGATTGGCGCGCGGCCGGTAAACGCGCCCTGCTGGCCACAGTGGTGCGCACTTGGGGCTCGTCGCCGCGGCCGGTGGGCTCCATCATGGCCTTGTGTGAAGACGGCGCCGTGGTGGGGTCGGTCTCCGGTGGTTGTATCGAAGACGACCTGATCTACCGCCACACCAAGGCCTATATCCAGGTCCAGCCGCCAACGGGCGTGCCGGCTGGTGATGTGACGGTCGATGCCACCCACCATATCCCTTCGGGCGCGCCGGGTTTCGTCAAATACGGCGTTACGGCCGACGAGGCGCATCGCTTTGGCCTGCCGTGCGGCGGCACGCTGGAACTGCTGCTGGAATACGACCCCGATGCCGTCAGCCTGGCGTCGCTGGTACAGGCTCTGGAGGCGGGCAGCCTGATGCAGCGCCGTGTGTGGCTGTCGGACGGCCAAGCGACGTTGTCCCAGGCGCAGGCGCCAGCGGACCTGAGCCTGTCGGACACTGAACTCGTCAACACCTTCGGCCCCGAATACCGCATGTTGCTCATTGGCGCCGGCCAGTTGACCGAATACCTCGCCACCATGGCCCTGTTCAGCGGTTTCGCCGTGACCGTATGCGACCCGCGCGAGGAATACCGCGGCACCTGGGCGGTGCCGGGCGCCAGGTTGGTAAGCGACATGCCCGACGACGTGGTGAACAACTTCAGGCCCGACCGGCGCAGCTGCGTGGTGGCGCTTACCCACGACCCCAAGCTGGACGATCTGGCGCTGCTGGAGGCGCTCAAGACCGAGGCCTTCTATGTCGGCGCCATCGGTTCGCGACGCAACAACGAAGCGCGCCACCAGCGCATGGTCGAGCATTTCGACCAGACCGACGCGTCACTGGCACGCTTGCGCGGGCCAATCGGCATTTACATCGGCAGCAAGACACCATCCGAGATAGCGGTCAGCGTGATGGCCGAGATACTGGCGGTAAAGAACGGCGTGACACTGCCGCGCGAGATGGAAGTAGCGCGGGCCAAGAATGAGCAGGCGGTCGCACGCAATGAGCCAGGCGATCTGGTGTGTGGGGTTGGGGACCGCATCGGCGTTTGATGACTGCCGCAGCCATCACCGTCCTCTACACCTTCCGCCGCTGCCCCTACGCCATCCGCGCCCGCATGGCGCTGCGGTATTCAGGCATCGATGTAGAACACCGCGAAGTCGCCTTGCGCGACAAGCCGGCTGCCATGTTGGCGATCTCCGCCAAGGCCACCGTGCCGGTATTGCAGCTAGCCGATGGCAAGGTGATAGACCAGAGCCTGGACATCATGTGCTGGGCTTTGCGCCAGGCCGACCCCGATGGGTGGCTGGTGGCCGGCGACACGGATGAGGCGATGCGTTGGGTCCGCCTGAATGACGAAGCATTCAAGCCCCTGCTGGACTGCTACAAGTACGCCGGTCGCCACCCGGAATTTTCCCGGGCGGAGCATCGTGAACGTGCCCTGGACAACCTCGTGCACCCGCTGGAACAACGCCTGCAGGCAGGAGGTTACTTGCTTGGATCGCGCATTTCATGGGCCGATGTTGCCCTCTTCCCGTTTGTGCGGCAGTTCGCGATGGTGGACAAACCCGGCTTCGATGCGCTGCCTTTGCAGGGCGTGCAAACGTGGCTGGACCACTGGTTGTCGTCAGCGCTGTTTCTGTCCGTCATGGAAATACCGCCGACCATCAGCAAGCACTGACCGCCAGCGTGGCTGCGGCTGATTGGCGGTGCGTGCGCAATGACAACCTTTTCACTTCGTTTGCGCCCCTGGCATGGCCGAGTGCCAGCGAATCGGAATGGGTTACGGAATCATTGCAACGGAAATCGAATCTCTCGGGCGTGGATAGCCGATTCGATCCGCGGCGCCGGCTACCCAAAGCCTGCCGGGTTCATGACGCTGGTGACAAAAGGCACACACGATGCTAGACTTCTTCCATGAAACCGTTTCGATGGAGCGCCGAGAAAAATGAGCAACTCAAGCTGGATCGAGGTGTCTCGTTTGAGGTTATGGTTGTGGCCATAGAGGCGGGTGGGCTTATCGACATACTGGCGCATCCCAACCCCGCGAAGTATCCGAAGCAGCGGGTGCTTGTGGTTGCCAGTAGCGGGTACGCATACTTGGTGCCGTTCGTCGAGGAAGATGACCATTTCTTTTTAAAGACCGTAATCCCGAGCCGGAAGGCAACGCGAGATTATTTGAATCAAGGTGAGCCAGATGCCCAAAACTGACGCGTATGAAGCCGAGGTCCTTTCTGCATTCGAGAAAGGATTGTTGAAGTCGGTCGCCACCAAGGCGGAGCTGTCCAAGTTCAAGGCGGCCGCACGCGCCACTGCTATCAAAGATCGCAGAGTGAATATTCGCTTGTCATCGGGCGATCTGCAAGACATTCAGGTCAAGGCATTGGAGGAAGGCCTGCCGTATCAAACGCTTATTGCCAGCGTTCTTCACAAGTATGTCTCTGGTCGACTTGCAGAGCGTCAGATTACGGCCAAGCCGTCCGCAGCCATGTTGAAGACATCTCATCGACGTGCGAGCAAGGCCGATATATAACTCGCCGCCGCACCGGTATCCCGTTTAAGAGTGAGCCAGTCGGCGTACCCGATGCGGCACCACTTTTCCAACTCAATGATGGAGCAAGACTATGGCAAAACCTAACGTAAAAATCAGCCTCAAGCCCGGCAAATCCCGAGCGGCATTGACAATCACCCACCCCAACGCCTGCGGCATCGATATTGGCCACACGGCCCACTATGTGGCTGTGCAGGCGAATGCCTCGTGCGAGCGCGTTCGCCATCAACCAGCCATTGCCGGAAATATCGCCCAACTCAAAAACGCTGCCTCGCCGGCACTTGGAGGCGGTTCTTGACCAGCGCTCACAGGCACAAAGCGTCAACCAAAGAACCAGCGCTTTTCATGTCGCGAAGGTCGCACCCGGCGCATCTGGTGCCTGTGTATTTGCCTGGCTGCTTGCCCGATGGCACGCGCCTGACGGGCCGGCCAGACCTCAGTCGAATCGCCTTGCGGAATATGGGCTCAAGTCCAGCGCGGGGTCGCGACCGGAAACCAGATCGGCTACCAGCCTACCGCTGAGCCCGCCCAGGGTCAGCCCGATATGCTGGTGTCCGAAGGCGTAGATCACCCGGCCCGAGGCCTTTGAGCGACCCATCACCGGCAACCCGTCGGGCAGGGTGGGCCGAAAGCCCAGCCACGGCGCGGTGGGGGCACCCAGTCCCGGCAAGGCGCGCTGCGACGAAAAATGCAGCAAGTCGAGCAGGCCCTGGTGCTTTTCAGGTCCCAGTCCGGCCAGTTCCACGGTGCCGGCCACCCGGATTCCCGCATCCATGGGGGTCATATAGAAGCCACGTTCGGCCCAGCCCACCGGACGTGAAATGAGATGCGAAGTTTGCGGGTAAAGCAGGTGGTAACCACGCTCCGCTTCCAGGGGTACATGGTCCGCGCATTGCGCAGCGAGCTTGCGGGAATGCGCACCTGCGCATACCACCACGTAGTCGTGCTCGTCCGTGCCTTCGTCACAGGCCAGCACCACGCCCGCGTTGCCGGGTTGCACGGTGGTCACCTGCTGCGCCCGCATGCGCACCCCGCTGTGCACCAACCATTCCTGCAAAGCGCGCAAAAAAGCGGCCGGATCGGAAAGATGCCACGAGCCCGCAAACAGTGCGCCGCGCTCGAACAGCGGCGCCAGCGAAGGCTCCAAGGCACGGATTTCCTGTTTGTCCAGAATGCGGGCTTCCACGCCCAGGGACCTACGCAAGGCCAGCGAAGGAAGGGAGGCGTCGAAAGCCGCCGCGCTGGAGTAAAGGTACAGGCACTCGCGCGCACGGATGAAGCCGCCCAGACCTGCCTGCAGTACCATGTCATCGTATCCGCCCTGTGCCTTGCCGAGCAGGCTGGCCAGGGCCGAGGCGGATGCGGCGTGGCGTGCCGGTGTGGACTGCAGCATGAAGCGGG
>JANYBQ010000568.1 GCA_025360705.1 Betaproteobacteria bacterium
CTCGACTTCTTCGGCCGCGTACGCAGTCTCGGCACTGCCGCACAAGCCCAGTTGCTCGGCACCGAAGAGGCACGCAAGACGGTGCAAATCAGCCTGGTCGCATCGGTCGCCACCACCTACCTGAGTCTGCTGGCCGACGACGAGCTGTTGCGCGTGGCGCGCGACACGCTGGGCTCGCGCGAAGAGTCGTTCAGATTGACCAAACTCCGGTTCGACCAGGGTGTCAGCTCGGAGTTGGACTTTCGCCTGGCCGAGTCGCTGACCGAAGGCGCTCGGGTTGCGCTCGCACAGGCAGCGCGTCAACGCGCGCTGGACGAAAACGCGCTGATCCTGCTGCTGGGGCAGCCGCTACCCGCCGACACGGCCGCGGCTTTGCCGGCCGGCCTGCCGCTTACCGGCCAGGGCCTGCTCGACAACCTGCCCGCCGGGGTACCGTCCGAACTGCTGGTGCGCCGTCCCGATGTGCGCCAGGCCGAGCAGCTACTGCTGGCGGCCAATGCCAATATCGGCGCGGCACGGGCGGCGTTTTTCCCGCGCATCACGCTGACTGGCAGCGTTGGTTCGGCCAGCACCGAATTGGGCAAGCTGTTTCAAAGCGGGTCGTACGGCTGGACCTTCGCGCCGCAACTGATTTTGCCGATCTTCGATGGTGGACGCAATCAGGCCAACCTCGACGCCAGCAAAGTCGGTCGCGACATCACAGTCGCCCAATATGAAAAAGCGATCCAGAGCGCTTTCCGCGAAGTGGCCGACGCGCTGGCATCACGTACCACGCTGGCCGAGCAGTTGCGCGCCCAGTCCGCCCAAACCGTCGCCGAGGAAACGCGGCTGCGCCTGACCGACCTGCGGTATCGCAACGGTGCTGCCAACTACTTCGAAGTGCTCGATGCGCAGCGTTCGGTGTTCGCCGCGCGCCAGGCCGTCATACAGCTGCAACTGCTGCAGACGCAAAACCTGGTGAGTGTGTACAAGGTGCTGGGCGGAGGCTGGAAAGACTCCGCCCCCCCGCTGCAGTAACCGCGGTCGGGGGGCCAGGGGCCCTATTCGACCCGCGTCACGGCGGTCGGCTTGAACCCCAGGTCCGCTGCTTTGCCCTTGCGTCCACGCGCTCCCCTGGCGTTGTTAAGGCTGCGAATCTCCAGCGTCTCGTCCCGCGCCTTGCCGCCGCGCCCAATGCCTTCAATCCGCACACTGCGGGTGTAGGCCGCCGCACCGGCCAGACTGTCCTTGGCTTCGAGGTCGATCAACTTCAGGCCGCGGCCACCATTGCCCATCAGGTTGAGTTCATCGATGGCGAAGGTCAGGATGCGGCCCCCCGTGGAGGCACACGCCACATACGTCGCGGGCGTCAACGGCGTTGCACCCGACGTGACGGAGACGGGTGACGGGCGCGTCAGGGTCTCTGCATCATTGCAGCCCACGAACGCCTTGCCAGCCTTGAGCCGCGATGTCATGTCCCCGACCGTGGCGAGGAACCCGTAACCGCCCGAACTGCTCAGCAACAAGCTGGCGCCCGCAGGGCCGGCAAAGTAGTACAACAATTGGGTTCCGGGCTCCAGGTCCAGCAGCGTGGTCACGGGTTGGCCGTCGCCGCGCGAGCCCGGCAATATCGATACCCCAATCGAATAGACACGGCCCTTGTTGCCGAACACCAGCAAGGTGTCCACTGAGCGGCATTCGAAGGTGCCGTACAGGCCATCGCCGGACTTGAAAGCAAAACTCGCCGGGTCGTGGCCGTGGCCGGTACGCACACGCACCCAGCCTTTATCGCTCAGCACCACGGTCACCGGTTCATCGACTACCCGCACTTCCACCACCGATCGCTTTTCACTTTGGATCAATGTGCGGCGCGCATCGCCAAACGTCTTGGCGTCGGCTTCTATCTCGCGCACCATGAGTCGGCGCAATGAGGCCGGATTGCCGAGAATTTCTTCGAGTTTTTTCTGCTCGTCGCGTAGCGCCTTGAGCTCCTGCTCGATCTTGATCGCCTCCAGCCGCGCCAGCTGACGCAGCCGGATCTCCAGGATGTCCTCGGCCTGGCGCTCCGACAGCGAAAAACGCGCAATCAACGCCTGCTTGGGCTCGTCGGCCTGCCGGATGACGGCGATCACTTCGTCGATATTGAGCAGAACGAGTTGGCGACCCTCCAGGATATGCGCGCGGTCCAGCACGCGCTGCAGGCGAAATTGGCAACGCCGCTCCAGCGTCTTGTTGCGAAAGCCAATCCACTCGAGCAGCATCTGGCGCAACGACTTTTGCGTCGGACGGCCATCCAGCCCGACCATGGTCAGGTTGACCGGCGACGAGGTTTCCAGGCTGGTGTGCGCGAGCAAGGCGGTGATCAATTCCTGCTGCTCGATCCGGCTGGTCTTGGGCTCGAACACCAGACGCACGGCCGCGTCCTTGGACGACTCGTCCCGCACCACATCCAGCACCGACAACACGCTGGCTTTGAGTTGGGTCTGCTCCTGCGACAAGGCCTTCTTGCCAAGCCGGACCTTGGGGTTGGTTAGTTCCTCGATCTCCTCCAGCACCTTTTGGGTACTGACGCCGGGCGGCAGTTCGGTCACTACCAACTGCCATTGGCCACGCGCCAGGTCTTCGATCTTCCAGCGGGCGCGCACTTTCAGGGAGCCGCGGCCGGTGCGAAAGGCATCGGCGATCTCGGTATGGCTGCTGATGATCTGCCCGCCGCCGGGGTAGTCGGGACCGGGCACCAGCACGAACAGCTCTTCGTCGGAAAGATTCGGCGACTTGATCAGCGCAATACAGGCGGCGGCGATCTCGCGCAGGTTGTGGCTCGGAATCTCGGTCGCCAGGCCCACCGCAATGCCGCTGGCGCCGTTCAGCAACACAAACGGCAGACGCGCCGGGAGCTGAACCGGCTCTTCGGTCGAGCCGTCGTAATTGGGCGCGAAGTTGACGGTGCCCTCGTCGATTTCGTCCAGCAGCAGACTGGTTATCTTCGCCAGCCGGGCCTCGGTGTAACGCATGGCCGCGGCGCCGTCGCCGTCGCGGCTACCGAAATTTCCCTGGCCGTCGATCAGCGGATAGCGCTGCGAAAAGTCCTGTGCCATACGCACCAGCGCGTCGTAGGCGGCCTGGTCGCTGTGAGGGTGGAAACGTCCCAGAACGTCGCCAACGACCCGCGCCGATTTCACCGGCCTGGCGCCCACGTTGCCGTTGGCACCGCCAAAACCCAGGCCCATGCGCGACATCGAATACAGGATGCGCCGCTGCACCGGTTTTTGTCCGTCACAGACGTCGGGCAACGCGCGGCCCTTGACGACGCTTAAGGCGTATTCGAGGTAGGCACGTTGTGCATAGTTGGCAAGATTGAGGTTCTCATCGCCATTGCCTGGCGGCGGACTTTGGGAAAAGTCCAGATTCGGTTGGTCGCTCATCTACTGCTGGTCGGCCCCGGTCTTTGGAATCGATTTGGCGGCCGGCACCGGGATCGCGGGCATATTGCCGCGATTCAGCGCACCGCCCCGGATCGCCGGGCGAACCCGCGACAAGGGGTGGCGCAACTCGGGCGGCGCGACCGGCGGCTTGAGCATCTGGTACAGCTGCATCACGGTCTTTACGTAATTCTGCGTTTCCTTGTAATTCGGAATCTGGTTGCCGGCTCGCTGTACCGCGCCCTCGCCCGCGTTGTAGGCGGCCAAGGCCAACTCGATCTGGCCCGGAAACATATTGATCAGGTCGCGCAGGTAGCGCGTGCCGGTTTTTATGTTGATTTTCGGATCGGCTAGTTTTGCCTCTATGGCGAGTTTCCTGTCGCTCTCGACCCCATACCGGCGCGCCGTCGCCGGCATGACCTGCATCAGTCCGATAGCGCCCTTGGGGGACACCGCGCCGCTGTTGAAACCGGACTCGGTTGCGATCAGCGCCTGCAACAACTCGAAGTCGATGTTGTGGTCGCTGGACGCGTCGCGCAGATGCTGGCGCACCAGCTTGAAGGTCGGGGAGATCGCGAAAAAGTTCAGCAGCTTGCTGGGTGTCGTAAGGCCGAGCATCGGACCATGCGCGGGCTCGGGTTCGGCTGCATCCAGGCTGGTATCGAAACTATCGGAATTACGAAAAAAAAGCTCGAAGCGTTCGTCCACGCGCTCGGAAGCAAAATGGGGAATGCCTTTTTCGTCCACATAGGCCCAGACGTCGGCGCGTGCCGGCATGGCCATGCACAACAACAGGCACGCCGGCACGACCCAGTGCCCGTGGCGCCTGCGCAATGCCTGCCAATTCGACCTAACCGGCGGCATCAGATGTCCACCTCCACGGTGTCGCCATGCAGTTCCATCAGCTCGCGTCGCGCCGCGGCTTCGCCCTTGCCCATCAGCTTGGCAATCAGCAGTTCGGTCCGGCCAAAATCGATGTCGCCCAGGTGGACGGGCAGCAGGCGCCGCGTGTCCGGATTGAGCGTGGTGTCCCACAATTGCTCGGCATTCATTTCGCCCAGGCCCTTGAAACGGCTGATGCTCCATGCGTTCTCGCGCACGCCTTCCTTGCGCAGCTTGTCAAGGATGGCGGTCAGCTCCCCGGCGTCCAAAGCGTACGCCTTGGATGCCGGTTTTTTGCCGCGTGCCGGAGCGTCCACGCGAAACAGCGGCGGCCGGGCTACATACACGTTGCCGTTTTCGACCAGCTTGGGAAAATGACGGAAAAACAGTGTCAACAACAACACCTGGATGTGCGAGCCGTCCACGTCGGCGTCGCTCAAGATGCAGACCTTGCCGTAACGCAACCCGGACAAATCCGGCGTGTCGGCCGGGCCGTGCGGATCGACGCCAATGGCCACGGCAATGTCGTGGATTTCGGTGTTGGCGAACAGGCGATCGCGGTCCACTTCCCACGTGTTCAATACCTTGCCGCGCAACGGCAAAATAGCCTGCGATTCCTTGTCGCGTCCCATCTTCGCGCTACCGCCGGCCGAGTCCCCTTCGACCAGAAACACTTCGTTGTGCGCCAGGTCACGGCTCTCGCAGTCGGTCAGCTTGCCAGGCAATACCGCCACGCCGGATCCCTTGCGTTTCTCGACCTTCTGGCCAGCCTTCTGACGCGTTTGCGCGGCCTTGATTGCCAGTTCCGCCAGCTTGCGGCCGTATTCGACGTGCTGGTTAAGCCACAACTCCAGCGCCGGGCGCACAAAACCCGCCACCAGCCGCACTGCGTCACGCGAGTTCAGGCGCTCCTTGATCTGGCCCTGAAACTGCGGGTCCAGCACCTTGGCTGAAAGCACATAACTGGCGCGCGCGAACACGTCTTCCGGCAGCAGCTTGACACCTTTAGGCAACAAGGCGTGCAGTTCGATAAAACTTCTGACAGCCGTGAACAAACCCTCGCGCAGCCCACTTTCATGCGTACCGCCGGCACTGGTAGGAATCAGGTTGACGTAACTCTCGCGCACCGGGTTGCCATCTTCGGTAAAGGCGACACACCACTGGGCGCCCTCGCCTTCGGCAAAACTGTCGTGGGATGCGTCAGCGAAAGCCTCTGCCTCGAACAAGGGAATCACCGGATCGCCGCTCAGGGCTTGCGTCAGATAGTCGCGCAGGCCGCCCTTGTAGAGCCAGCTCTGGGTATCGCGCGTTTTTTCGGTTGTGAGCGTGACCGAGACGCCCGGCATCAACACCGCCTTGCTGCGCAGCAAATGCACCAGGTCGGCCATGGGCAACGCGGCTGTCTCGAAATATTTTGCGTCCGGCCAGACCCGTACCGAGGTGCCGGACCTGCGGTCACCCTCGATCGCGTTGCGCAATTGCAGCGGCTCGGTGACATCGCCGGCCTCGAACACCATGCGGGCCACCCTGCCGTCCCGGAACGAAGTGGCCTCCAGACGCTTGGCCAGCGCGTTGGTAACGCTCACCCCCACCCCATGCAAGCCGCCGGAAAAGTTGTAAGCGCCGCCTTTGCCTTTGTCGAACTTGCCGCCGGCATGCAAGCGCGTGAAGACCAGCTCGATGACCGGTGCTTTTTCTTCGGGATGCATGCCAAACGGAATGCCACGCCCGTCGTCGTCTACCGTCACCGACCCGTCGGCGTGCAGCGTGACGCGGATCTTCTTGCCGTGACCGGCGAGCGCTTCGTCGGCGGAATTGTCCAGCACCTCCTGGATCACATGCAGCGGGTTGTCTGTGCGGGTGTACATACCCGGGCGCTGTTTGACCGGCTCAAGACCCTTGAGCACACGTATGGAGCCTTCGGAATATTCACCCGCACGTTGACTTGATGGATTGCTTGCCATAGGTTCGATTGTAGACCGGCACCTCTTAACTACTGGATGTAAACACAGTTAACCTGTTTACAGGCTGCAACGCGGCCACAAACTGGCTACATTTCCCGCATGACAACCTTCCCGAAAACTCTGCCGAGAACTCTGTCGGTCACGCAGGTTCTGGTGTGTGGTGCAGCTATCGTGACGCTGTCGATGGGCATTCGCCACGGCTTCGGCCTGTGGCTGCAACCGGTGACGCAAGCGCGCGACTGGACGCGCGAAACTTTTTCTTTTTCCATTGCGATCCAGAATATTTCCTGGGGATTCGCAGGCATCTTCGCCGGCATGGTGGCGGACAAATTCGGCGCCTTTCGCGTGATTGTTGTCGGGGCCGTGATTTACGCGCTGGGTCTTATTGGCATGGCGCACGCTGCCACGCCCTTGCTGTTTACGGCAAGCGCGGGGCTATTGATCGGTGTCGCGCAAGCCGGCACGACCTACGCGGTTATCTACGGCGTTATCGGCCGCAACATACCGGCCGATCGGCGCTCCTGGGCTATGGGTATTGCGGCCGCCGCAGGTTCTTTCGGTCAATTTTTGATGGTGCCCACCGAAGGTTTTCTGATCGGCAGCGTGGGCTGGCAGCAGGCCCTGGTGATACTTGGCTTCGCTGCACTGGTGATGGTTCCGCTGGCCTGGGGTCTGCGTGAACCCGGCTTTGCCGGCGGCAATGTCATCAAACGCGAACAAACCATCCTGCAAGCTCTGCGCGAAGCCTTCAAGTACCCGAGCTTCCAGATGCTCGTGGCGGGTTACTTCGTGTGCGGATTCCAGCTCGTTTTTATCGGCGTACATATGCCGAGCTACCTAAAGGACAAGGGGCTGCAACCGCAGGTAGCCAGCTACGCGCTGGCGCTGATTGGCCTGTTCAACGTTTTCGGTACCTACGCGGCCGGCGTGCTGGGTCACAAGTTGAGGAAAAATTACATCCTGTCGTTTATCTATCTGGCACGGGCATTGGCAATCGGCGTGTTCGTGCTGGTGCCGACGACGCCATTGAGCGTGTATGTTTTTGCCGCCGTCATGGGCTTGTTGTGGTTGTCCACCGTGCCGGTCACCAATGCAGCGGTGGCCCAGATATTCGGCGTCGCCCATCTGTCGATGTTGAGCGGCTTGGTGTTTTTGAGCCACCAGGTTGGATCTTTCCTGGGTGCGTGGCTTGGCGGACTGCTGTACGACCGCACCGGCAGTTACGACCTGGTCTGGTACATCGCCATCGCCTTGGGCGTCTTCGCGGCGCTTATCAACTTGCCGGTAAAGGAACACGCGATTGCGCGTGGCGGTGGTGTTTTGGCAGCCAGAACTTTGCCCGCGTGACCATGCTGCGCAACCGGCACATACAACGTCTGGTCCTATACGGCATCGCGCTGGTCGCCTCGCTGGCCGTATTTGCGCTGTATCTGCAACCGGACTTCATGGTCACGCTGGCGCAACAGGTCTGGGCCTGTTTCTGAGCGCCATGGCCAATGCATCCATTGCGGCACCGTATTGCAAGCGGCACGGCTGGTGATGCAATCGCCTGGTCGTGAAGCGGCTTCGCAGTGGGTGCAGCGCTGGTCCCATCTGGTTACCACGCATGGCACCGTTCTGGACGTGGCATGCGGATACGGTCGTCACATGCGCTGGTTCGCCGGCCGGGGCCATCCGGTAGTCGGTGTGGACCGCGCGCGCGACGCGATCGATGCGCTTGCGGATCTGGTCACGCTCGGCCGCGCGCAAATGGTGCAGGCAGATATAGAAGACGGCCCATGGCCGTTCATGAACGGAGCCCAACCGCGCCAGTTCGACGCGGTGGTTGTGACCAACTATCTATGGCGGCCGTTATTGCCGACGATTATTCAGAGCCTGGCACCTGCTGGTGTGTTGCTTTACGAAACATTTGCGAGCGGCAACGGCACTGTCGGCAAACCTTCGCGCCCCGATTTCCTGCTGGCCAATGGCGCGTTGCTTCGGGTGTGTTCGGGGCTGCGCATCGTGGCCTATGAAGATGGTTATTGCGAACACCCTTCCAGATTTGTACAACGTGTCGCGGCGGTACGGATAGACCAGGCTGCAGAGACTTGCGCCACTGTTACACCGCTGCGTTTTGCGCTGTAGCTACTGGGTAGAATGCGGGATTCCCGTTTTTTACTGCGGTTATGACTCCTATTAATGGCAGCATCGTGGCGCTTGTCACGCCGATGCATGAAGATGGCAGCGTGGATTACCCCACGTTGCGCAAGCTGATCGACTGGCATATCGCACAAGGGACGGACTGCATCGGCGTGGTCGGGACCACCGGCGAATCGCCCACCGTCAATGTGCGGGAACATTGCGAAATCATCCGGGTCTCGGTAGAGCAGGCCAAAGGCCGCGTGCCAATCATGGCCGGCTGCGGAGCCAACTCCACCTCGGAGGCCATAGAGCTCACCAGGTTCGCGCTCGAGGTCGGAGCGGACTGCCATCTGCAGGTGGTGCCGTACTACAACAAGCCTTCGCAGCAAGGTCTGTACCAGCACTTCAAGGCGATTGCCGAGGCCGTAGAGCTGCCGATGGTGCTGTACAACGTACCGGGCCGCAGCGTGGCCGACATGGCACACGACACCGTGCTGCGCCTGGCACAGGTGCCGGGTATCGTGGGTATCAAGGAGGCCACCGGCAACATCGAACGCGCCCAATGGCTGATTCGCGATGTGCCCAAGGGCTTCGCGGTGTACTCGGGCGACGATCCGACCGCCGTGGCGCTGATGTTGTGTGGTGGTCAAGGCAATATCAGTGTCACGGCCAATGTCGCTCCACGCCTTATGCATGAGTTGTGCATGGCGGCCATCGCGGGCGACTGCAGGCGCGCGATGGAAATCCAGCTCCAGTTGATGCCGGTGCACAAACAGCTGTTCGTGCAGGCCAATCCGATTCCATTGAAGTGGGCGATGCAGCGCATGGAACTGTGTGGCGGTACGCTCAGGCTGCCGATGACACGGCTCGACCCCGAATATGAAGCGGTTGTCGAAAGCGCATTACGCGCAGCCGGTCTGGTCCGATAACTCTAACTCCTGAAGGACAATTGGTGAATTCATTTTCAAGACTGGCTTTGTTAGGCCTGACTTTCGCATTGACGGCCTGCTCGATACTTGAAACCGACAAGCTCGATTACAAAAGTGCGTCCAAGGCGCCGTCCCTTTCGGTTCCCCCGGACCTGACGCAACTGTCGCGTGACAACCGTTATGCGATCCCCGGCGGCACCGTAACCGCATCGTCGTACCAGTTGGGACAGGCGGTGCAATCGGTTCCGGTGGCAGCCGCGGCCATGTCGGACGTGCGTATCGAGCGCCTGGGTAACCAGCGCTGGCTGGTAGTCAAACGCGCACCGGAGCAGCTCTGGGATCCGATCAAGGACTTCTGGCAGGAAAGCGGCTTCCTGCTAGCCATGGACCAGCGCAATTTGGGCGTCATGGAAACCGATTGGGCCGAGAACCGTGCCAAGTTGCCGCAAGACTTTATTCGGAACTCGCTCGGAAAAATATTGGAAACCTTGTACTCCACCGGAGAACGCGACAAATTTCGCACTCGGCTCGAACGAACGCCGTCGGGCGACACCGAGATCTATATCAGCCATCGTGGAATGGTGGAGGTTTATACCTCGTCGAAGATTACCGAGGGGAACACTGTCTGGCAGCCACGCCCTGCCGATCCCGAGCTGGAAGCCGAGTTTCTGCGCCGCCTCATGATCAGGCTCGGCGTCGCGCAGGAACAGGCCAAGGCCATCCTGACAGCCGGTGTGCCCACATCCGTATCGAAAGCCTCATCCATCAACGGCCAGCCAGTGGTCCTGATAAACGAAGACTTCGACCGTGCATGGAGGCGTGTTGGCCTGTCTCTGGACCGGACGGGCTTTACGGTCGAAGACCGCGACCGCAGCCAGGGCACCTATTTCGTGCGTTATGTCGAACCCAATCTTGACAAGTCGGAACCGGGCTTTTTGTCCAAGCTATTCGGTGGCTCCAGCAAAGTCATCGCTCCAGTTAAATATCGGGTGGTGGTTCGCAGTCAAGGCGAGTCGACCGTCGTTTCGGTACTCAATGCAGCCGGAGCTCCCGATTCTTCGGCCAATGCGCAACGCATCGTGAATGTGATTGTCGAAGACCTGAAGTAAACCGCCCGCCGATGTTGCGGTTCCGCAGTCTGGGTAGCGGCAGTTCGGGCAATGCAACCATTGTCGAGGCCGGCAGCGGCCACTTGGTCAAGCGCTTGCTAATCGATTGCGGGCTGACAATCAAGGCGCTGGACCAGCGCCTTGCACGCGCGGGCTTAAGCACATGCGATATCGACGCGATTTTCATCACCCATGAACACGGCGACCACATCGGATGCGCGCATGCTGTCGCGCTGCGCGAACGTATCCCGGTGTGGATGAGCCTCGGT
>JANYBQ010000576.1 GCA_025360705.1 Betaproteobacteria bacterium
ATCGCGCGGGCGCTGGCGGCCGACCCGGTGCTGCTGGTGCTCGACGAGCCGGCGGCCGGTTTGCGCCGCCAGGAAAAAATGGCACTGGGCGCCCTGCTGCGCAAGTTATGCGAGGAAGGCGTGACGATCCTGATCGTTGAACACGATATGGACTTCGTGATGAAGCTGGTGGACCGGCTGGTTGTCATGAACTTCGGCTCCAAGCTGGTCGAAGGCGTGCCTTCCGCGGTGCGCGCGGACGCACGGGTCCAGGCGGCCTATCTGGGGAGCGTCGTATGACGGCGATGCTGGAAATTGGAAACCTGCATGTGTCGTACGGGCAGGTCGATGCGGTGCGAGGCGTCACCCTGAACCTGGACCAGCGCCAGATCGTCTCGGTGATCGGCCCCAACGGCGCGGGCAAGACGACGCTGCTGGCGGCCGTCATGGGCTTGTTACCGTCCAAGGGAAGACTGCGCTTCGAAGGCGAAGACCTGCACGGAGTGGATGTCGAGGCGCGCGTGGAGCGCGGCCTGTGCCTGGTGCCCGAAAAACGCGAGTTGTTCGGCAGCCTGACCGTGCTCGACAACCTTCAGCTCGGCGCCTATTCGAAGCGGCATCGCGGCGACGCGCTCAAGCGCCAGCTGCAACAGGTCTACGACCGTTTTCCGCGGCTGGCCGATCGGCGCGCCCAACGCGCGGACACGCTGTCGGGTGGCGAACGCCAGATGCTGGCCGTGGGTCGCGCACTGATGTCGTCCCCGCGCCTGTTGATGCTCGACGAGCCCAGCCTGGGCCTGGCGCCGCTGATCGTGCGCGAAATCCTGGCCATCGTGCGCCAGTTGCGCGAGGACGGAGTGGCGATCCTGCTGGTGGAACAAAACGCGCGCGCGGCGCTGGAAACCTCCGACTGGGGCTATGTGCTGGAAACCGGCGAGATCGCGCTCTCGGGTGCATCGGGCGACCTGGCCGACGACCCGCGTGTCCAGGCGACCTACCTGGGCGGAGGTACGCAGGATGACGAGTGAGCAGAGACTGGCCGCTCCCAAGGGCGCAGCACCGCAATGCGTAGCATGGGGGTTACCTTATCGGCCATCGGCGGGGCACCTGCCACCGGCCCAGCGCACGCTGGTGGCGATGCTGCAATACCAGGCGGCGCAATTCGGACCGCGTCCCTTGCTGCGCATCGCCGGACAGCAATGGGCGCATCGCGACGCCGCGCGGGCCGCTGCGCTGCGCGCGTCCGCCCTGTGTGATGCGGGCGTGCAACTGGGCGACCGGGTGGCGCTGATGAGCGGCAACCGCATCGAGTATCTGGAAACCTTCCTCGGCGCGGGATGGATGGGCGCTTTGTGCGTGCCCATCAACACCGCGTCCATGGGGCCGCAGATCGAATACTTTCTCGCCAACAGCCAGGCGAAGCTGCTGGTGATCGAGGCGGAGTTTCTCGACCGCTTGCGGGCGGCCGACCTGGGACGTACCGCGCTGCGTGAAATCTGGGTGCTGGGTGATGCGGGCGAGGCGGCCGGCATGTGGCGGCCGGAGCCGGGCATCCGCATGGTTGCGTACCCGGCCGCTACGCGGGCGGCAGCGCCCGCCAGCGCCGTAAAACCGGGACATCCGCTTGCCATCATGTACACCTCGGGCACCACCGGTCCCGCAAAAGGCGTGTTGTGCCCGCACGCTCAGTATTACTGGTGGGGCGTCAACAGCGCACAGGTGCTGGGCGTAGTAGCGGACGACGTTCTGTGCACCACGCTGCCGCTGTTTCACATCAACGCGCTCAACACCTTCGCGCAGGCCGCGCTGCTGGGCTGCGAAGTGGTGTTCGAGCCGCGCTTTTCCGCCTCGGGCTTCTGGCCCGCAATGCGCCAGTCGGGCGCGACGGTGGTCTACCTGTTGGGCGCGATGGTGCCAATCCTGCTGGCACAGCCGGACGCGCCGGGCGAGCGCGACCACAAGGTTCGGACAGGCCTTGGGCCCGGTGTGCCGGCCGATGCCGGGCGACGGTTCCTGGAGCGCACCGGTATCCAGTTGCTCGAAGGCTACGGCTCGACCGAAACCAACTTCACCATCGCGACCGCGCCGGACTCGCCGCGCACCGGTGTCATGGGCTGGGTTCGTCCGGGCTTCGAGGCACGCGTGGCGGACGAGGACGACGTCGAGGTGGCCGCAGGTGTTGCCGGGGAGCTGCTGCTGCGCGCCTGCGAACCCTATGCCTTCGCGAGCGGTTACTTCAACATGCCGGAGAAGACGGTAGATGCCTGGCGTAACCTGTGGTTCCACACCGGTGACCGCGTGGTGCGCGATGCCGATGGCGCCTTCCGGTTCGTGGACCGCATCAAGGACGCGATACGACGGCGCGGCGAGAACATTTCTTCTTTCGAAGTCGAGCAGGTGCTGCTGAGCCATCCCGGTATCGCGGAATGCGCGGTCTATCCGGTGCGCTCGGAGCTGGCCGAGGAGGAGGTAATGGCCGCCTTGGTGACCCGCTCCGGCGTTCGTATCGATCCGGCCGAACTAGCGCGTTTTTGCGCATCCCGCCTGCCTTACTTTGCCGTGCCGCGTTACGTGGACATATTGGCCGACCTGCCGCGCACCGAGAACGGCAAGGTGCAGAAATACCGGCTGCGCGAGCGCGGTGTGACTTCCCTTACCTGGGATGGCACCAGCACGACCCGCAAACCTGCCCGGGCCTGACCGCGTCCGCCAGGGCTCACAGGCGCCGAGAGGCAACGCGGGCAGCCATTCAGCGCACGGGTTATTTGACCCGCTGCTTGAGTTCCGCGCAAGGGTCCTTGGGCGGCACCGGTGGTGTCATCCAGACCGCATCGGCACCGGGTATTTTCGTTGCATAGTGCGGCCCGGCGACCGCCAACACTACCTGCAAACGCAGCCTGGGGGGCAAGTGGGTTGGCACGCCCAGGCCTCGCAGCACGTGTCCTCCACCTGCAACCAGCAGCACCGTTTTACCAGGCTGACTCGCGCTGGCGACCGTGTCGGCCAGGGCTGCGTCGCGTGCAATCTGGACACGCGTCATCGGGGCGATCCGGCTTTCGGGCAACAGCATGCAGTGGCCGGTACGGATGTTGTCGCGTTGTTGTTCCAGGCTGCCGGCGGCGAGGCGCCCATCAAGCGTTTCATTCGCCATCGCGGCCGGCATGGCGGCGCGGGGCAGGTTGGCGCCCAGCACCGGCACGCCACCTTGCACGGCGGCCATGACGACCGGGCCGTAATCTTTCCACGGCCAGCCAGCCTCGTCCCAATGCAAGGCGGATTGCGCATCGGCTTCTGACGCGTTGCGTGCCAAGCCGGCGGTGGAGTGTCCTTGTTCGGCCATTTCCATGACCAGCGCGGCCAGTTGCTGGCGCCGCGCCAGTTCGAGCACGAAGTCGCGTTCAAGTTTTTGGTGGTCCGGGGCGTCGTGTTGTTCGCCAAGCAGGATCACGTCCGCCGGCAGCAGTGCCGCTATACGTCGCGCGACTTCGGTGTGGGATGTGGCGCAGGCCTGCAAAAGACCGGCCAGAGCCATTACGCATGCGGCAGTGGCTCCGCGTTTCATGGCGTTGCGCCGCGCGCCCTGAAGTTGGTTACCGCGCTATTGCGGAGGCAAGAAAGGGAGATGCAAGAAAGCGCTTGTCAGTGGACCACTACCGGGTTCTGTGCCAGCCCGGCGTAACTTTCCAGTGTGTCTTCGACTTCTTCCTGGGTTGGAGTCTTGACTTGCCAGGCAGCGATTTGCTGCTGGAACAACTCGGCCCAAGAACCATCCAGGTACACCTCTTTACCGACGCGCTTGTCCACGATCTCGAACCCGTGGCGCGCCATTATGGGAACCGGTTTCTTCTGCTCGGCTTCGTCCCGTGCCAATTGCGCGCGCGTTTGCGCGTCGGGCGCATTGGCCAGCATGTGGGTAACCGAAAACGTGTCGGAGTCGTAAAGCGTATGCATGGGGCATTGTCCATTAACTGTCGTTATCGGGCAGATGGCAGCATCCGAGACCTTTTCAAGAGGCGGCGTATGACGACGTGTATGGCTAGCCTCAAGGTGGGCCCGTGGACTTCCATTGCTGGTCCACGAAGTCGCCATTGACCTGGGTGATGCGAATACGGGCCGGCAGATACGCCAGTTGGGGGGCAAGCCAGATTTCTACCTTCTGGTCGAATTCCCGGCGCGGATTGCGCGTCAGTTTGACAGCCGTCATTTCACCTCCCGGCAGGTGCAGCACTTCGTCTCCTTCCACCGTAAAGGTCCACGGCTCGGCGCTGCGCGGCCCCACCGTTTGCATCGAAATGCTGGTGCCGGCGGGATATTTCAGAGGTTCGCCTGCGATCATGGACGCCAGCTGCACAAACACGCTGAGCTGGTCCTGCGCGCCTGGCAGCAACGCGGACTCGGGGGCATTGGAGCTGAAAGTCACTCGCCCCTTGTCGCGTTCGAAGTGCGCTGCCTGCTCGGAGCGGAACTTGTCGGAGAATCGCGTCGGCGCCAGGCCATCGGCGGTCATGCGTCCAGCACTCGACAGCACTCGGGCGCCGACCAGAAAGGCACCGATCTCCATACGCGCGTCGTATGTGTTGTCGTCGCGCAGCAACCACAACATCTCGCCGGTGGCGTAGTAAGTCATCTTGGCGCGCTGGCCGGTAGCGTTGAATTTAAGCCGCACCGACCCGGGCACGGTATAAGCGCGGGCAATTTGCGCGGCGTCATTGGGCAGGGGCGCGGGAGCCGGCGGCACCGACGCTGGCGGTGAAACGACTGCCGGTGCGGCTTGCGCAGCGGGTGCGGTGTCCAGGGGCGGTGCAGGTTCGGATGCGGCCGGCGCGCTGGGCGCAGCCGCGGAGTCCGGTGCCGCCTGAGCCACTTTTTCCGCAATGGCCGGCGCGGCCTCCACGATAGGTGTCGAATGGGACGCCTCCAAGGCAGCTACGTCGCGCCGTGGGGGTGCCTTGTCCGGCACCACTTTTGCAATATTTTTAGTTACGGGCAGTGCATTTGGGCGCACCGCTGGCACTTGCGGCGGTGGCGCCGGGGCATTGATCCGCAAACTGCGCGTGGTGAAAACCCGCGTGCCCATGGGTTCGTCGATCCCCGGCGTGAAGGGGGTGTATTGCAGCACCAGCAAATGCGCCAGCAGCACAGCGCCGGTCAGGCCGGTCAACACACCCACCGGCATGGCGCCACTTACCCGGTGCGCATCTGTTATCACCGCTTGCATCTGAAATACACTGGGCCTCATGAAACTGGCAACCATCAAAGACAGCTCGCGCGACGGCCAACTGCTGGTAGTGTCGCGGGACCTTTCCACGGCGCATTATGCGACCGGTATCGCCGACCGCTTGCAGCAGGTACTGGACGACTGGAACTTCCTGTCGCCGCAGCTGCAGGACCTGTACGAGACCCTCAACAGCGGCAAGGCGCGCCATGCTTTTGCGTTCGATCCGCGCCAATGCATGGCGCCCCTGCCGCGCGCCTACCAGTGGGCCGATGGCTCGGCATATATCAACCATGTGGAGCTGGTGCGTGCCGCGCGCAAGGCCGAAGTGCCCGCGAGTTTTTACACCGATCCCCTGATGTACCAGGGTGGCAGCGACGACTTTCTGGGACCGTGCGACGCGGTGGTTTGCCGGTCGGAAAAGTTCGGCATCGACTTCGAAGCCGAGGTGGCCGTGATCACCGCCGATGTGCCGATGGGTGCTTCGCCCGAACGCGCATTGGACGGTATCCGGTTGATGATGCTGGCCAACGATGTCAGCCTGCGCAACCTCATCCCCAACGAATTGGCCAAGGGGCTCGGATTTTTGCAGAGCAAACCGGCCACCGCGTTCAGTCCGGTCGCGGTCACGCTGGACGAACTCGGCGAGGCCTGGGATAAGGGAAGGGTCAACCTCACGGTCCAGTCGACCTGGAACGGGCGCAAGGTCGGCATGTGCGACGCCGGTCCCGAGATGACCTTCCACTTCGGCCAGTTGATCGCGCATATCTGCAAGACGCGCAACGTACGCGCCGGGTCGATCGTGGGCTCCGGCACGGTCAGCAACAAAGGCGTCGAATCCAACGGCCGCACCGACTGGCCCAAGGGGTATAGCTGTATTGCCGAGAAACGCGCCATCGAGACCGTCCAGGACGGCCAACCGTCGACCGAGTTCATGAAGTTCGGCGACACGATACGCATCGAGATGAAAGACAAAGACGGGCAAAGTGTCTGCGGCGCCATCGACCAGCGGATCGTCGCAGCTCGTTGAGACGGTCCTGCACATAAGCCGTGGCGGATAATCGCGCCATGCAAACCTTGCGCAACGCCAAGACAATTGCCCGCTTCGCGCTGGTCTGGTTTGCGTTGACCGTAGGCGCCGCGATCGCGTCGCCGCTTATCAAGCCGCAGTCTTTCGACCTGATCTGTGCGGGTTCGGGCGTGGTGAAAATCCTGCCCAAGACCGACGACGGCAAGACTCCGATGTCGGGGCTCACGCTGGACTGCCCGCTGTGTGTGGCTGTCGGTGCGCCGCCGCCTGTCATGGGGCCTACCGTGGCGCCGCATCAACCTCTCTGGTACGCACTCAAGGCTACGCCCGCCGCGCATATTGCCGCCAGAACCGCCGCGCCGCCGCCCGCGCGCGGACCGCCCGTTTACTCCTGAACTCTTAATTTTGTAGTGCCTTCCGCCCTGCGGGGTGGAAGGCTGGCTGGCGGTGCTGAAAGCCCCGCCGCGCTGCTGGAAATCATTCCGTCCGAGCAAGCAGGCGGACACCAGCATTGACCTTTTTTCTACTCAACTTTTCAGGAGATAAACCCATGAAATCGAAAATCCTCTCACTTGTGGTCGCTTTAGCCAGCGGCAGTTTGTATGCCCAAACCGTTGGCATCAAGGACGCATGGGTCCGCACCTCGGTGCAGGGCCAGAAGGCGACCGTCGCCTTCATGAAGCTCACCGCAACGGAAAACATGAAACTGGTCTCGGTCTCCAGCCCGGTGGCCGGTGTGGCCGAAGTGCACGAGATGAAGATGGACGGCGACATCATGAAGATGCGCGCTGTAAAAGGCGGGCTGGACTTGCCGGCCGGCAAGACGGTGGAACTCACGCCCGGCGGTTATCACGTGATGATGATGGATTTGAAAGCCGCTTTGCCCAAGGGCAGTACGGTGCCGCTCACGCTGGTGTTCAAGGATGCCAAGGGCGTCGAGAGCAAGGTGGAGATTAAACTGCCCGTGGCTTTGTCCATGGACGCGAGCCAGCACAAACACTGAGCGGGTCCTGTGTTTGGATATGACGAATAAATTAATCGCCATACAAAATGCCGAAAAAGAAAATCGCCTCTGGGCAGCACCAGTCAGCTTAGGGGTTTTAGGTGGCGATGCCCGGTACCGGGAGAGTGCGAATGCTGGTGGCTGCGGGTTTCGGATGCGAGCGGCACCAGATGCACGTGGCCATGCCGTACGCCGCGCAGGGCGACCAGTTGCTGCGCGCAGGCCTGAACCGCGGCTGTGGAGCCACGCAACACCACGCTTTCGAGGCAATGGTCGTGGTCCAGATGGGTGTGCATGCTGCTTACCACCAGGTCATGGTGCTCGTGTTGCAGGTCCATCACACGCCCCGCCACCATGTGTTCATGGTGGTCGTAGATATAACTCGCGTTCGCGACGCAAAACTTTGCGTGCTTGGCATCCATCGCCGCGCTGCCCAGCCGTTCGCGCAGCAGGTCGCGCACTGCTTCGGAACGGTTGATATAGCCCCGCGCCGCGATGAGTTCATCGAACTGGGCCGCCAGTTCATCGTCGAGAGAAATGGTAAAGCGCTGCATCGCGTCTCCCGCTATGGCGCCAAAATCAAGTTCGAATGGGCATGCGCAATAAGCGGTGCCGCCAGCACCGAAGCGAGCAAGAGTTTGAGTCGGGGGGAATTCATGGTTCGGGTACTCCGTCTTAGAAATTGTCCGTAAATAATCTGGGGTCCGCTTGAGTCGACTATACGGGTGACGGCGGAATTTGGATGTTGCGTTGCTGGCGGCACCGATTGCGCGATATCGAAGCTGTCGGCGCGAATCGCATCACATTCGGGTAAGCTGTTGACCGTTCAGCCCACCTGTTTGGAGACCACCATGAGCGACCTACCTGCTGCCGGTTTCGGCAAATTCGTGCCGGGCTTCGACTTTCTGCAAAACCTGGCCAAAGGGGCGTCGCAAACGATTCCGCAGATGCCTAATCTGGCCAACTGGGTGGCGCCGTCGCTGAACGTGGAAGAACTCGATAAGCGTATCGACGAACTTAAAGCGGTGCATTTCTGGCTTGAGCAGAACTCCCGGGCACTGGGCGCCACGATACAGGCGCTGGAGGTGCAGAAGATGACGCTGGCCACGCTCAAAGGCATGAACTTCAACCTCGGTGACGTGGCCAATGCGTTCAAGCTCAAGGCGGCCGATGCGGTTGCCGGCGGTGTGCAACGCGTGACAGATAAGGCCGCGAGCACCGCCAAGACGATTTCCGGCGCGGCCTCGACCGTGGGCAGTGCCGCCAAGGCAGCGACGAAATCCGCCAAGTCTACGGGCGGTATTGCGTCGATGGTGGACCCGATGCAGCTGTGGGGTGCGCTGATGCAGCAGTTCCAGCAGATCGCGGCCGGCGCCCTGAAAGATGCCTCGCGCAATACCGCTATCGATGCAACCAAAAACATGGCGGCGGGGTTTGCCAAGGAAGCGGTCAAGGCCGGCAAGAAAATTGCGACCGGTAACGCGACGCCACGGCCCGCGGCTAATAAAAGCGTGCGCAAGACGACCGCGCGCGGCCGCTAGGGGCACAATTATCAATCCCGCTATTCGACGGACACCGCCCACCCCTGCTGCGCGATGAAACTGTTTCCCTATGGGCATGCGACCCATCCGCAATGGATCATGGCGGCCGGCCTGGTGCTGGCACAACTGCGGGCGCAGATGGCGTTGCAGGCTTATGCCAAGGCGCCGACGCTGGCGCTGTTGTATGTCACCGACCACTATGCCGGGGCCGCACAGGAAATCCTGGACCATCTGAGCGGCGAGTTGCCGACCGTGACGGACTGGTCAGGCACGGTCGGCGTCGGCATCGCCTCCAACAACGTCGAGTACTTCGACGAGCCGGCCATGGCCGTCATGTTGTGTGAAATACCGAGCGACCAGTACCGCGTGTTTTCGGGCGTTGCGCCGCTCAACATCGGTTTCGAGGCCCACACCGCTCTGGTCCATGCCGACGGCGGCACCCAGGACCTGACCGAGCTGGTGCAGGAGATGGCGTCGCGTACCGCCACCGGCTACCTGTTTGGCGGCCTGTCGGCCAGCCGTACGCGCGCAGTGCAATTCGCGATGAGCGGCGACGGCAACATTCGCGGGCAGGGTGCTGCGCGCGGCGTATTCAGCGGCGGCTTGAGCGGCGTGGCATTCGGCTCCGGCGTAAGCCTGGTGTCACGCGTGACGCAAGGCTGCCAGCCGGTGTCCAAGCTGCGCCGGGTCGACGCGGCGGACAAGAATGTGGTGATCGAAATCGATGGTGAACCGGCGCTGGATGTGTTGCTGCGCGACCTCGATGTGTCGCTGAACAAGCCACACGAAGCGCTGGCCGCGATCCGTGCCACGCTGGTCGGCCTGGTGCGCGGCGCCGACGCGGGCGGCGATAACGCCCTGGGGCGCGGCGGCAATTTCGGCAGCGACGTGATCGTGCGTCACATCATCGGGCTGGACCCGGGCCGGCGCGGCATTGCAGTGGCCGACCAGGTCGAGCCGGGCATGCAACTGGCCTTTTGCCAG
>JANYBQ010000580.1 GCA_025360705.1 Betaproteobacteria bacterium
ACGGTGATCGGCATGGCGGCCAACTATGTGGCCACCTGCGCGGACAATTTGCTGATCGCCTGCCAGATCGAATCGGCCAAGGCGGTGGAGAACATCGACGAGATTTTGGGCGTTCAAGGGATCGACCTCATGTTCATCGGGCCATTCGATCTGTCAGCGACGGTTGGCCAGATGGGCAACCTGAAGCATCCGGAGGTTGCACGCTTGCTGGCGCATGCGGAGTCGCGCATCAAGGCGGCCGGGCGCCCGATGGGCACGGTCCCACATCCGGGGTGCACGTGGAAGGACATGTTCGCGCGCGGCTACCAGTTCGTGAACTCCGGTAGCGATGTAGCCCGGGTGCGCGACAGCTCGATCGCCGACATCAAGGAATACCGACAGCTCAAGGCCGCGGCGCCCAAGGCCGCGGCACTGGCAACGGCTTGACCCGGCGCTCGCGCGCGCAATGTAATTTGGAAATTAACGAGGAATCACTATGCGCATGAATTGGAAAAATATCCTGTTGCTCTGCCTGGGCAGTCTGACGGTATTGGCCGCGCGCGCCGACAAGGCCGACGACACGTTGAAAATTGTCTGGGGCTCGAATGGCCCGATCGAAAGCGTTGACCTTTATTTCAGCACGCGCCGTACCGCGATGGAACTGTCCGCCCTGATCTGGGACACCCTTGTCTGGCGCGACCCCACTACTTTTGAATACAAGCCGCTGCTTGCCAAGGCCTGGCGTCAGGTCGACCCACTCACGCTGGAGTTCGACTTGCGCGAAGACGTCAAGTTTCACGACGGCACGCCCTTCACGGCCAAGGATGTGGTCCAGACCTTGACCACGGTGGCAGATCCGGCGTTCAAGGTACGCGTGCCGCGCAACGTGAACTGGATCGCCAAGGTTGAAGAGGTTTCCCCCTACAAGGTCCGCATCATCAGCAAGGCGCCTTTTCCACCAGCGCTCGACTACATCGCGACCGCGCTGCCGATCTATCCCGGGGCGTACTATGCCAAGGTCAAACCCGAGGGGATGCACCACGCGCCGATCGGGACGGGCCCCTATAAAGCAACGCTGGTCGAGACAGCCAAGGCCTATCGCCTCGTCCGCAATGACAATTATTTCCGCAACAGCGTAAAGGGCTCAAGCTTCATAAAGAATATCGACATCCGTGAAGTGCCCGACGCGCAGACGCAGGTGGCCGAATTGCTCGGTCACCGTGCACACCTGATCTGGGACATCACCGCTGACCAGCTCGACCAGATTGCGCGCATGCGCGGCTTCAAGGTGCTGCAAGCCGAAACCATGCGCATCGGTTATCTCGGGCTCGATGCGGCCGGTCGTGGCTCCAACAAGGTGCTGCAGAATCTCGACGTGCGGCGTGCCATCGCGCATGCGGTCAATCGCGAATCGATCGTAAAAAATCTGGTGCGCGGCTCGGCCCGGGTGGTGGATACGCCCTGCTACGAAAAGCAGTTTGGCTGCGTTTCCGAGGCTGCCGCGCATTACGCCTATTCGCCGGAAAAGGCACGGGAGCTACTGAAAAAATCGGGCGTCGAAAAGGTCGAGTTCGATCTCTACGTCATACCGCTGCTGCAGTCGGTTGCCGAAGCGATCGCTTCAGATCTCGGCAAAGTGGGCATCACGGCGCGGCTTCGGACCATGGAATACCCGGGACTGCACGACGCTCAGTTCAAGGACCAGACCCCGGCCGTGCTGTTGAGCTGGGGCTCCTATTCGGTCAACGACGTATCCGCCATGATCGGGCTTTTCTTCCAGCCTGGCCAAGAGGACTATGCGCGCGATCCCGATCTGCACAAATGGCTCAAGACGGCCGAAACCACGGTTGACCCCGCCATCCGCAAAGATGCATACCGGCAATCGGTTGCTCGAATCACCCAACAGGTGTATTGGCTGCCCATGTACACCTTCGTCAAGAACTACGCCTTCTCCGATGCGATCGAGTTTCCCGTGTCGCCGGACGAATTTACCAGGCTCTACATGGTTCATTGGCGCTGACAAAACGACGAATGAGCGATGCTGCGCTACGCTGCCTATCGTTTGCTGACCGCTTTTGCGGTGCTGGTTACGGTGTCTATCCTTGCCTTCGTGCTGACGGAGGCGTCCGTGGATCCGGCGGCGGCTCTTGCGGGCTCCGATGCGACCGCAAGCGACATTGCCCGCATTCGTCAGAGTTATGGCCTCGATCGACCGATGCCTGAGCGTTATCTGGCCTGGGCCGGTCGTGCCGTGCGCGGCGATCTCGGCCAATCACTGCACTACAAGCAGCCGGTCATGACCTTGATCGCCGAGCGGTTGCCCACAACGGCGATCCTCGCCCTGTGCGCGATCACATTTGCAATAGCGCTGGCACTGCCGCTTGGCATTGCCGGTGCAATCGCTCCGGGCAGCTTTGTCGATCGCCTGGGGATGGCGGTCGCGGTGTTCGGTCAGGCTGTTCCCAGCTTCTGGACTTCGCTGGTTTTGATAGTGGTCTTCGGCGTCGATCTCGGTTGGTTACCGATCTCGGGATCCGATACGCCGCGGGCTTTCGTGATGCCGACGATTGCGCTGGGCCTGTTCACCATGCCGGTGCTGCTTCGTCTGACGCGCGCTGGCATGCGAGATGTGATGGACAGCGAATACGTTCGCGCGGCGCGCGCGCGGGGGCTGCGATCGGCGCGCGTCATTTTGAAACACGCGCTGCGCAACGCGGCGATGCCGCTGGTTGCCATCGCGGCGGTGCAATTCGGCTACCTGCTCGGCGGATCGATCGTCACCGAGCAGATTTTCGCTATGCACGGGGTTGGCTATCTTGCCTGGCAGGCAATCCTGATCGGCGACACCGCCATTGTGCAGGCCATCGTTCTTCTGATGACACTGGTGTACGCGGTCCTTACGCTCGGCTCGGACATCCTCAATGCCTGGTTTGATCCACGCATTCGGATCGCCTGATGAGCGCGGTCGCGATTCGCCCGCTCGGTGCTTTCCTGACACGGGGGGTGTTCGCCGGGCCCGGCGCGGTCGCCCTGCTTGCCGGCACGATTCTGTTCGGCGCGATCGTGATCGCGGCAGTGTTTGCGCCGTGGGTCGCGCCGTACGACCCCTACGCGCAGAATCTGGCAAACCGTTTGCTCGGTCCGATCTGGCACGAAGACGGCCAGTGGACGCATATTCTCGGAACCGACAAGCTGGGCCGCGATGTTCTCAGTCGCCTTATTTTCGGCGCACGCATTTCGCTCGCGATCGGAATGGCGGCGACAGCAATCAGCGGCCTGATTGGCGTCACGCTTGGGGTGGCGGCAGGTTATTTCCGGGGCCGCGTCGATCTGATGGTGAATTTCCTGATTAGCGTGCGCCTTTCTATTCCGGTCGCAATAGTCGCGCTGGCCTGCGTCGCGCTATTCGGCGGGTCGATTCCGATCGTCATCGCGGTTGTCGGCGGCCTGTTGTGGGACCGGTTCGCGGTGGTAACCCGCACGACCACACTGCAGCTGCGGGATATGCCCTTCATCCATGCGGCGAGGGCCATTGGCAGTAGCCCGATGCGCATCATCACGCGTGATCTTCTTCCAAACATCGCCGCCGTCATCATCGTTGTCGCCACCCAGGAATTTGCGCATGCCATTCTCATGGAAGCTACCCTTTCTTTTCTCGGCTTCGGAGTGCAGGCTCCCATGCCATCCTGGGGTCTGATGCTGGCCGAAGGAAAGCAGGACATGCTGTTCGCGCCCTGGCTGATTGCCATCCCGGGCGTCGCACTGCTGCTGCTGGTGCTTTCGCTCACACTGCTCGGCGACGCGATGCATCGCCGCATTAGCCGCATGGGGGCGTAGTGGGCGCCTGTTTGCGCATCGACAATCTGAGCGTATGGTTCGAGCCGAGCCCCGGTCAACGCCAGTACGCGGTACGCAATGTTTCGCTTGCCGCCGATCATGGCGAAACGCTGTGCATCGTGGGCGAGTCCGGTTCGGGCAAAACAATGACGGCCGGCGCGATGATGCGCTTGTTGCCTCACAACGCGACAGTCGAGGTAGGGCGCCTGGATATCGGGGGTCAGGAACTGATGGGCCTGTCGGAGCGGGAGTTGTGCGCGGTGCGCGGCGTCCGTATGGGCATGGTGTTTCAAAATCCGACGGCGGCGCTCAACCCCGCTTTCACGATCGGCAACCAGCTTGAGGAAACCTGGCGCAGCCATCGCGGTGGCAGCCGCCGAGAGGCGCGCGAGCGCGCGATTGACTCCCTGAACAAGGTGGGCATCAGCGCTCCAGAACAGCGGCTTGCCCAATATCCGCACCAGCTTTCGGGCGGTCTTTGCCAACGCGTCGGCATCGCGCTGGCGCTGATCTGCGAGCCCGAGATAATCATCGCGGACGAGCCCACCACCGCCCTTGACGTGACAACCCAGGCCCAGATATTGCGCCTTCTTGCCGACCTTCAGCAAAAGAGCGGCCTGGCGCTCATCCTGATCACGCATGACCTGCGGATCGTGTCGCGCATGGCCGACCGTGTCGCCGTGCTGTATGCGGGCCAGATCGTCGAGACGGGTGACCGCAAAGCCATTTTTTCCAATAGCGCGCATCCCTACACGCGCGCCTTGCTCGACAGTATTCCGGCTTCCAGCAACGGTCGCCACCTCGAGACGATCGCCGGTACAGCACCGGTCCTGTCATATGACGATCCGGCCTGCGCCTTCCGCGCGCGCTGCAAGTTTGCACAGGAGGCTTGCGCCTCGCAGCCAGTGGAACTCCAGGAGGTCGCAGACCGGCACCTTGCGCGCTGTCTCTTCCCGTTTGTCGCGAACGCTGCTCGAGGGCCTCGGGGTGAGTGAATTCGCGCTTGAGGCACGGGGGCTAACCCGCACTTTCACGCAGGGCGGCGGTGCATTCTCAAAGAAGCGCACGCTTCAAGCCGTTCGCGACGTGAGCCTGGCGGTTCGGGCCGGCGAAGCGGTGGCGATCGTCGGTGAATCGGGAAGCGGAAAGACCACTCTCGGCAACCTTCTGGTCGGCCTCGACGCGCCGACATCAGGCGAGGTTCGTGTTGGCGGAACACCGGTCCTGGAACTCGGTCGGCTGGAGCGCGCACAGCGGGTCCAGCCGATCTTTCAGAACCCGACACTCGCGCTCAATCCGCGACGCAATATAGAAGACATTTTGGCCGAGCCTCTGGTGGTGCACGGTATCGGCACGCCGATGGAGCGTTCCAAGCGTGTTCTGCATTGGCTCGACCTTACGGGCCTGCCCGTCACCATCGCCAAGGCGCGCCCCGGTCAGTTATCCGGTGGACAACGCCAACGCGTGGCCATAGCGCGGGCACTTATTCTGGGTTCGGACATCATGGTGTGCGACGAGCCCACATCGGCGCTAGACGTTTCCGTGCAGGCCCAAATCCTCAATCTCCTGTCCGATTTGCGGACTGAACTGAACCTTACGCTCGTCTTCATCACCCACGATCTCTCAATCGTGTCGTTTCTGTGTGAACGAATCCTCGTGATGTA
>JANYBQ010000624.1 GCA_025360705.1 Betaproteobacteria bacterium
GCGGCGTTGCAAATCCTCGCGATACCTTCGGGTATCGCTGTGGTTTGCGCCTTGCCCTGACCAAAAATCCATCCGTTTTATTTGTGCCATCAAGAATGCATCACTGCACTAGCTACCCACTCTCTCACCAGCCGGACATGACCATCACTTTCAACGAATACCGGGCCTTCGACGCGATGGGCCTGGCCCAGTCTCTGCGGCGCCGCGACGTATCGCGCAAGGAGGTTCTGGATGCGGCCCTTTCGCGCCTGCAGGCCGTCAACCCGCAGGTCAACGCGGTGACCTATCTGCACCAACCGGCGCTGGACCAGGCACCTGGCGAATCCCAGGGAGCGTTTGCCGGCGTGCCCTATCTCATCAAGGACCTGCATGCACCCGTGGCCGGCATGCCGCTGACCCACGGCAGCCGGCTGTTCGCGGGCGACATGCACGACTTCGACAGCGAAACCGTGGCCCGCTTGAGGCGCGCGGGTTTTGTAATTCTCGGGCGCACCGCTTCACCCGAATTTGGAATGAGCGCATCGACCGAGCCAGCGTTGACCGGCCCGACGCGCAACCCCTGGAATTTGGCGCATACGGCGGGTGGCTCCAGCGGCGGCGCGGGCGCGGCGGTGGCCAGCGGCATATTGCCGGCCGCGCACGCCACCGACAGCGGCGGCTCGATCCGGATTCCGGCGGCATGCAATGGCCTCGTCGGCCTAAAACCCACGCGCGGCCTGCTGGCGACCGGCCCGCACCGCGGCGAGGCCTCGCACGGCCTGGGCCATGAACACGCCGTGACGCGCTCGGTACGCGACTGTGCCGCCATCCTCGACGCAACGGCCGGCCCCGACGTCGGTGCACCCTACTTCACGGCAAAACCGGCGGAGTCTTATCTACAGGCCCTGAGCCGCGCGCCCAAACGCCTGCGTGTCGCCTTCACCACCAAAACCTTTTCAGGCCAGCCGGTCGATGCCGAATGCCAAGTCGCGGTGGAGGGGGCGGTGCGCCTGTTGCAAGGCATGGGCCACGACGTGTCGGAAGGCAGCCCGGTGTTCGACGGCGCCGCGCTTGGGGATGCCTGTGGCACATTGCTGTTGACCGGGTTGGCCGCCAATGTCGCTGCGCGTGAAGCACAGTTGGGCCGCGGTGCCCGCGCGGATGAACTCGAAGGCGTGACGCGTGCAGCCATCGAACTCGGGCGCAAGGTGACCGGCCTTCAGTACGCATCGCGTTTTCCGGTTATCAACCGCGAGGTGCGGCGTATCGCGCGCTTTTTCGAGAACGTGGACGTGCTGGTAACCCCGACGCTGGCCACACCACCGATTGCGCTGGGCAGGTTGTCCACGCAGACCATGACGATGGAGCAGTTCCATGCCGCGATGATGGCGTTCTGCCCGTTCACCGGGGCTTTCAACGCCACCGGCCAGCCTGCCATCAGCTTGCCGCTGCATTGGAGCGCGAGCGGACTGCCGCTGGGCGTGCAGTTCGTCGGGCGCTTCGGCGAAGACACATTGCTGCTGCAACTGGCCGCTCAGCTGGAGCTGGCCGCACCCTGGTTTGGCCGTACCGCACCGCTGTAAGGAACAATGCAATTCGAAATTGCGCGTTACCACGCGGGCACGGAACTGAAGGTCCGTGACATTTATCGCCGACATATGCGCCGAGGTTAAGAACTTGTTCTAAGGCTCGTGCGGGGCCGGTGTCGTAAACGGATGGGCTGGTGCGTCAAAAGCTTCGCTCGCGAGCCGCTCATACTCCGAAATTACCTGGGCACCCAGCAACAATAGGGTTGCCGCCACCTCCAGGCTCAACAACACGGCGATGGCGGTCGTCAGCGACCCATAGACCGTACCGATCTGGGACAAGGTCGTGAAGTACCACACCAGCAGACGGCGCGACAGCTCCCACAACAAAGCCGCGGCGACCGCGCCCAGCAAGGCGTGGTGCAGCGACGGACGGCCAACCGGCATCACCATGTAGACCGAGGTGAGTACGAAGATCTCGCCTACAAAGCCCAGCAGATACAACAGTACGCCAGACAAGCCCCCCAGCGACCAGCTGCGCCATAAAAACTCAACCTGCCGCTGACCGATCGCCTGCAGGCTGCCCGACACCAGCGTCACCAGCAGCAGGCCCAGGCCCAGCGACAGGATGTAGACATACGGAATCACGGCCGAAATCAGAAAATGACGCCGGCGTATCGCCACGCGGTGGTGAAAGATCACCGACATCGCGTTCTCCAGAACCGTGAACGCCAGAGAGCTGAAGAACAACATGCTGGCCAGCAGCACCCAGCCGAGCACGTCGCGATGTGCCAGAAAGTTGGCCAACTCCAGCACGATGGCTCTCGACTGACCCGGCACCAGCCACTCCAGGTAACGCCCCACGGTCTGAAGCAACGCGGCCTGATCGACAAAGTGTGAAAGAGCGATCACCGTCAAAATCAACAGCGGCACGACCGACAGCAGCGCGTAGTAAGCCACGGCCCCCGCCAGCAGCAGACCCTGGTTGGCGCGAAAGCCCTTTAGCGTGCGCATACCGAAGGCCCCGGGATGCTTGAAAAGTTGCGCGGTTTGGCGCCCGACTAACTGCATCAAGGCAGCGTGCCACACAAGTACCGCGACTGCATCGGATTGCATGCCGGGGTGCTGTCAGCCGATGCCGACAAAATTGGAAAGGCCCCTGTTTTTTCCCTTTCACCGTGCGATAAAAGGCACACTGACCAGTTAAGGAGGAGACACTGTGCCGGACATCACCATCACTGCCAGAGCGGATAGCGCGGACGCGGAACCGGTTATCGTGCCCGAAAAGCCCGATGAACCAGAGCGGGTACTACTGCATATGCCGGTTGATGTGCGCAGTATTTCGCTGGCCATTTTGGCGGCGCTGGCCATCATCTTCATGCTGCGCTGGGCCAGCGCGGTTTTTATCCCGGTGATGGTGGGCCTGTTGCTCAGCTATGCCCTATCGCCGGTAGTGAATTGGCTGCACGTGCGCCGGGTGCCGCGCGCCATCAGTGCTGCGCTGCTGATCGTTGGCATTTTGGGAGGAATCGGCGCAACCGTATTTTCACTCAGTAGCGACGCCAGCGCCCTGGTGGAGTCACTGCCGCTGGCCGCGCAAAAGTTGGGTGAATCCGTCAACTCGGCACAAGGCAAACCGGACAACACGCTGGCAATGGTGCAGAAGGCGGCGGCACAACTGGAGAAAGCCGCGGAGCAAGCCACCACTGCCGCACCGGTCAGCAAAACCGTTCAACGCGTGGTGGTCGAAAAGCCCAAGTTCGACGTCAGGGACCATTTGTGGACTGGCACGCTGGGGCTGATGGGCATGCTGGGCCAGATCGGCATGGTGGCGATGATTACCTTTTTTCTGCTGGCGTCTGGCGACACTTTCCGCCGCAAGCTGGTCAAGCTGGCCGGCCCGACGCTGGGCAAGAGACGCATCACGCTGGAAGCCATCAACGAAATCCACGACCAGATCCAGCGCTACATGCTGGTAAACCTTTTCACCAGCTCGCTGGTGGGCATCGCTACCTGGCTATGTTTCATGGCTGTCGGCCTGCAGCATGCTGCTGTGTGGGGCGTCGCCGCCGGTGTGCTGAACCTGATTCCGTATGTTGGCGGGGTGATCATCATGGGTGGTTCCGCTTTGTTGGGTTTCATGCAGTTCGGCACTCTGGAGATGGCGCTGCTGGTGGCCGGGATTTCGGCTGTCATCCATACCATTGTAGGCATGTTGCTGACGCCCTGGCTGACCAGCCGCGCCAACAGCATGAACCCGGTGGCCATCTTCGTCGGCGTGCTGGCCTGGGGCTGGCTGTGGGGCGCGTGGGGGCTGCTGCTGGGTGTACCGGTGCTGGTGATCGTCAAAGCGATCAGCGACCGTGTTGAGGACCTCAAGGCAGTGGGTGAAATTCTGGGCGACTGAAATGCTCCACGGTTCCAGGAGATGGAGCGGCTATTTGCCGGACTGCATATGGGGCCATTCGCCCCGAAATCCCAAGATCCGGGAAACCTCCTCGGCAGCATCGCGAACCGCCTGCTGCACCGTGGTCAGCCGATCGGCCAGCCTTGCGGTCGGTCCGCCCACACTTACAGCCGCGCTGACCTGCCCATCCGCCCCGAAAATCGGCGCGGCCACCGACACCACGCCAGCCACCGTTCCACTATCGACCGTGCTCACGCCGTGCTTTCTCACCTCTTTCAGGCCCGCTACCAGAGCACGCCGGGAAGATACCGTTTTTACGGTAAGCCGCTCGAACCGAAAACTGTCCAGCAAAGTTTCCAGCTCGCTGTTCGGCAAATAGGCCAGCATCGCACGGCCGCTGCCAGTGGCGTACGCGGGCTTTTGCGAACCGAGCTTTACGCTGAAACGCAACCAGTTGTCCGTCTCTACCACCGCCACGTATTTGCAGAACAGCCGGTCGGGCGTCAGCACCGCGAGAAAACCCGTTTCGCCCGTGCGCTGACGCAGGTTTTCAAGAATGCCTTCGGCACAACTCGGAAAATTGCGCCGCGGGCTTTCGGCCATGCTCGCACCGAGCGCCACAGCTGCCGCCCCAAGACGGTATACGCCATCGTCATTGGAGAGGTAGTTGGCGCTCTCCAGCACCTTGAGCATCGTGAACAAGGTGGTCTTGGGCAAAGACATTCCGCTACACAACTGCGAAAGCGTCTGCCCCTGAGGATGCGCGCCCAACCTGGCGAACAGTTGTACCTGGCGCAAGATCGAACGCGGGCCGGCAAGCGGTGCGTGGGTCAAGTTGGAAACGTTAAACATGTGGTGTGCCGTAGTTCGCAATCAGGCAGGCGCGAAGGTCCCGCCTTGCATATCGATTTTCACTCCGCAGAATTCAGTCGTCTCCATGCTTTCAGCAAGCACCGGATTTTCGCTCCACGCCAAAGCGCGGGCACCGCTTTCGGTATCGGCCAGCACCAGCGCACGCGGGGCGTGTCCCTTTTCGTGCACAACCGTGTAGCCGACTATGACGCCACGGCCATGGAAGATATCGAGCACCTCCCTTTCGCGCGACAAGCGCGCGGTATCGGACGAAACATCCTTGAAGGAAAATCCATCCGAACCCGGTTCGCCAGACCACAAGCCAAACCCCTGTTTGGTAAGAACGCCTGACACCGAAGAGACCAGCCCCGTGCGCCCGCGCCCTTCACGAATCAGTTCCGCCATACGACAAGTCGCCTGCAGCATGTAATTGTTGAACGGCCCGCCAGCAAACGGCATACCGCCGGTCACCGTCAAGTCGCGTGTCAGTGAGATATCCAGTTCCTGCGCATAGGTTTCGACAGCCACCGGAAAACAGCTGTACAACTCGATCAAGTCGAGCTGCGATGCGTCTATTCCCGCCGTCTCAAGCGCGGCCCGGCCCGCCAGCCGCGCGCCGACGCAACTTTCGATTTCCGCCCGTGCGGATACCGGAACCATATGGTTGGACTCCGTACTCGCCGATGCATAAACCCATTTGGTGCGCGCAATGCCGAGCTCCTGTGCTTTGCCCGCGGAACATAGCAGCAGCGCGGCGGCCTGGTCCACATTCCAGCCCGCGCAGTGCAGCCGCGTGTAGGGAAAGGCCAGCATGGGATTGCGATCCGATGCCTGGCTGATTGCGCTGGCGGCAACCGACTGCCTGCTCCAGGCGTGCGGATTTTCAGCCGCTATTTCGGAGAACCTCCGGTACATCGCACCCAAGCGCCGGCGGTGGTCATCGACCGTCAGCCCCTGCTTCGCGCGCCAGGCTGATTCGATGATGGCGTACAAGGCCGCTGGCATCCTGATGCCTGCGCGCAGCTCAGCCGGATGCAGCAGTTCTTCCTCCGGCTCAAGGCTTACGTCAGGCGTGTCTTCCTGTTGTCTCTCGCCAGCGCGCCGGCCAGCTATCTTCGCGCGAAGAATGCGGTATCCGGTATCGGCTCCGGTCACGATGGCGGTGTCGATCTCGCCCGCCGCGATGCGCTTGCACGCATCGCCTATCAGCGACTGCTGCAACACGCCCACGCTGGCCAGCACCGAGACCGCCGAACGGGCACCGATGGCACGCGCAATTTCTGCGGCAGGATTTTGGTAACGCCAGCGTCCCTTGGGGACGGCAATGCGTTG
>JANYBQ010000631.1 GCA_025360705.1 Betaproteobacteria bacterium
CACTACAACGACGTCCTCTCGCTGATCGCGGGCTCGGACTATGTGGGGGTGTTGCCCAGCGACTTGGCCGACCTGAGCACGGAAAGCGGCAAACTGCACAAGCGCGAACCACCCATCGCCCTGCCAGCGCGCTACCTGGTTATGACTTGGCATCAGCGCGACGATATCCGGCCCGCGCATGTGTGGCTGCGCAAGACGATCAGCGATCTGTTCACTGCCGCTCCTGCAGCAGCATGAAACATGCAAGCCGAAGTAGAGCATTGGAGACAAGTGCGTTTAAGTGCTTCCCGCCGCCGCGATATTTACGTTGACCGGCGATGCTAGAATTTCGCGCTTAGCCGGAGTAGCTCAGTTGGTAGAGCAGCTCATTCGTAATGAGAAGGTCGGGTGTTCGATTCATCTCTCCGGCACCACACTGAAAAGCCCCTTGCTGTCATGGTGAGGGGCTTTTTTCGTGTAGCCAATGTGTACCCGCCGCTCAAATTATCGTCTTCTGCGTCACGCTGGCGCAAACTCAGCGGAAAGAAATAGCGACTAACCTTCAGACTCGGGACGCGACTTCCAAGTGGTTCCGTCGAGTTCGTACACCTCATCGGCTCGCTCTTTTAAAGCTGAGTTGAAGCCGTCAGAAAATGCAGATACGTATACCTGCACTCCGGCACGCCTGACCTCGTCAATGAGTGGTGCGTAATCGCCATCTCCACTCAGAAGAAGAACAGAATCAACATTGCCCCGAAAAACGTGGCCTAGCATGTCAACCGTCAATTGGATGTCGACGCCTTTCCCGCTTCTGGATCTGTTGTCTTTTTTGAAAACGCACGGCGACAACGTCTCAGGCAGCAGAGAGGCCATGTGCTTTGCAAACCGAAGTTGCTGAAGTTTCGTCCGAACGGCCGCAACGCGCATATCGTCACCTGTTACGTACGTGTAGTACGTAGCGCGAAGAATTTCGTGCCGGCCTCCTAGCTGTGCAAAGCCATTGATCCAAACATATACATCCGGTTCGTGCTGAATATCGTCGCGCGGCACGAAGCCCTTCTTGATCATCTCCTGATACCGAAACACGAGGTTCTCGCCGTCCGCAAAGATCATCATCCGACGATTTGGGCGCGCAAACATCGCGTCTTCCCATGGGCTGCGCATACGGCTATATCCTTGAAAACGGCGAAGCATTTTGTGCCGATTGAGGCTGATCGAGCGCCATTCTAGGCTGACGGCTGAAGTTCATGGCGGATCAGGAACCGATCCAATCGACTAGCAGCAGCTTGCAATCCCTCTGGTGCAACATGCGCATATCGCTCCACCATCGATTGGGTCTTCCACCCGCCGAGGCGTTGCAGTTCATGCGTCGGCGTGCCCGCTTCGCGATGCCAAGTTGCGAAGGTATGCCGCAGATCGTGCCACCTGAAGTCCTCAATGCCGGCCCGCTTCAACGCGGCGCGCCATGCCTTTGTATTGACCTCGTCCACCGGCTTGCCTTCATACGTGAAAACATAAACCGGGTGTTCGCTTTGCAGCTTGATCAACACCGCCATTGCCGCATCATTGAGCGGCACGGAATGAGCCTTGCCGTTTTTGTGCTGGTCCGCCGATACCCAAAGGTGTCTGCGTTCCAGGCCGATCTGCTTCCACTGCAAACGCTTCACGTTTGCTTGGCGCATGCCCGTGGCCACGGACATACGCGCCAAGTCGGCCAGGTGTTCAGGCAACTCCGCGATAAGCCGAGCGTATTCATCTCGCGTGAGCGATCGCAAACGGCCCGCTCCATCGCGCAGCATGCCGGCCATCGGTGCCGGTTGCATGTGTATCGGCGCGGCCTTGAATCTTTGCGCGGCTTGCCCACGTCATAGGAGCTTTGCTCTGCCAACCATAGGCGGGCTTCGCCGCCACGCGCCACGCCTGGCCATGCCTCGATACACAAGGCCATTTCAGGCGAGATAGCGGCGCGGCCGTTCAACACACGCGACAGCGCCACGCGGGACACGTCCAATTGTTCGGCGGCTTGGGTACCGGTCAGCCCCAGCGCGGGCAACACATCGTCGCGCAGCGTCAAGCCAGGGTGCGTCCGTGCGCCTCTATCGTTTCGTGATGCGCCTTCAACCCGCCAGCGCGCGGCTCACCACTTCGCGCACGTCGTTGCTTAAATCGGTCTTGGCCGCCACACGCGCAATGGCTTCGCGCGCCGCGCCGCGGTAGGGCTCGGCGAGTCTGTTCCAGCGATCCAGCGCGCGTGCCAGCCGGGCGGCGACCTGCGGATTGAGGGCATCAAGCTCCATCACGCGGTCGCTCCAGAACACGTAACCAGCGGCGTCGCGGCGATGAAACGCGCCGGGGTTGGCGCTGCAATAACTGAAGATCAGACTGCGCGCCCGGTTCGGGTTGCGCAGGTTGAAGTCCGGGTGTTTCATCAGCTGGCGCACCACCGGCAGGATATGACCGCCGCGATCGGACGTTCCGGCCTGCAGCGCAAACCATTTGTCCAGTACCAGCGCATCGTCCTTGAACATGGCGTGAAAACGCGTCAGCGCCTGTCCACCCAGCTCATGGCCGCAGTTGACCAGCGCCGCGAGCGCGTTGAAGCGGTCGGTCATATTGCCAGCGCTCTTGAAACGCTGGTAGGCCTTGCCCGGCCACACCGCCGGCGCCGGCGTTGTCGAACCATCGGCCGCAAGCGCCGTTGCAAAAGCAGATGCAGCGGCAGCGTGAACCGCACCCAGGCACAACATGCCAAGCGCCATGCCGGTCAGCGCGCGTTTGCCCGAAGATAGGGGATCCGGCGAATAGGCCCCGGTGTCCTGGTGCGTCCGATAGGCCCACTGCCAGTCCTCCGCCAGCCCGGTGGCAAGTTGCAGACGCATGGCCTCGCGCACCGCGTGGATCTGCTGAGGGTCCACTACGGTCAATTGTTCGGCGATGTAAGTTTCCGACGGCAGCGTCAGCACCAATTCCTTGAACGCCGCGTCCAGCTTGGGGTGGCGCAGGATGCCGCGCATGGCATCGAGGTACGCAGGGTCCAGCACCGCGGATTGCTCCCCACTGTCGATGGCGCGAATGGCGCAGCGCAGCGCCAGCCGCTGCCCGGCTTCCCAGCGGTTGAACGGGTCGAGGTCATTCGCCAGCAGATGCAGAAGTTGTGCGTCGCCATAGTCGAACTTCAGCACTACCGGCGCGCTGAAACCGCGCAGTATGGACGGAACCGGTTCGCTGTCCACGTTGATGAACGTCAACGTTTCACTGGGCTGGCTGATCACGAAGGTGCGTGGTTCCGTGCCGGGCAAGGCTTCGTCGGCCAGTTGCAATGGCAGGTCTTGCCCGTCGGCTCCCACCAGTCCCAGATTGACGGGGATCACGAGGGGCTCCTTGACTTCCTGGCCCGGCGTGGGCGCACAGTTCTGGGACAGCGTGAGCGTATAGCTGCGTGCCTGCGCGTTGTAGTTCGCATGGGCGTGCAGATGCGGCGTGCCGGCCTGGCTGTACCAGCGCTTGAACTGCGGCAGCAACTGGACCAGGTCCGAACCGGGATTGGCATCGGCCTGCGCCTGCGCAAAGTCGTCGCAGGTCACGGCGTGGCCGTCGTGACGCTCGAAATACAGCTGCATGCCGCGTGCGAACCCCGCGCGGCCAACCAGGGTCTGCATCATGCGTACCACCTCGGCGCCTTTTTCGTAAATGGTAACGGTGTAGAAGTTGTTGATCTCCATATAACTGTCGGGCCGCACCGGGTGCGCCAGCGGGCCCGCGTCTTCGGGGAACTGCGCGGTGCGCAACACGCGCACGTCTTCGATGCGCTTGACGGCGCGCGCCGACGCTTCCAGACACAGGTCTTGCGAAAACTCCTGGTCGCGGAACACCGTCAGGCCTTCTTTCAGGCTGACCTGGAAAAAACCGAACACGCGATGAATTCGCTGATGGCGTCGATCGCCTGGGACGAAGCACGATTCGGCCTGTCGCTGGACCTGGAGCGTTTCATG
>JANYBQ010000691.1 GCA_025360705.1 Betaproteobacteria bacterium
CACGAACACGGCACGCGCGAACACCTGACCGTGTTGTCCGGCATTGTCGAAGTGGCGGCTGGAGACGAAAAGCAGCGCCTGAAGCCTGGCGAAACCGCGCGCTACGCCGTAGACCGGCCGCACGCCATCCGCAATGTCGGAAAAACCGCTGCCAGCGCCTGGCTGGTGGTGGTGCACCCGGCCTGAGGGCGTCCGGTGTCAGGGCGTGAACACCAGTGGTGAGACCATCGGCGCATAGGCCGACTCAGACTTACTTTTACTTTTACGCTGCGTCGGCTTGCGGATGTTTGAGCAGCAAACGATCCAGTGAATTCAAGACTTCGTACGGCTCGGCAAAGTCGGCGAACAACACGTCGTTGTCGGGCGCGGCGGCCTTGCCGTGCCAGTCGGCGCGAAACTGGTCGAAGATTTCGCCGAAACTTCTTTTGCCATCGATCAGGCGCAGGATTTGCGGAGAATATTTTCCGGGACTTACCGCAACCCAGGTCGCCGAGTGTTCATGCTGCATCACGAAACGCTGGCCGCGGCTGGCGGAAAACACCCGCGCCATGACTTCCCCGGTCAGCGGTTCGTGAAACCAGAACGGCACGTAGGCCGCGTCGCCATAAGGCGCGGTGCTGCTTGCGCTTTGGGTGGCGTACAACGAATGCGTGATGAGGCTGCCGCCCAGCAGTTCGGCTATTTCATATTGCCGTCGGCGCGGCAACTGGCGCAATGTACTCGCCATGGCAGGCGGATTGCGTCCCAGTACGAAGTGAGGCAGATACGGGGAACGCCCACGCTGCACGTCGCTGAACTCCAGGTGCATGCCATGCCCGTCTTGCAACCAGTCGAACAGTTCGCCTACCGAATACGAACGGTCCTGCGAGTGCAGCAACAAGTCGTAGATGCCGGCGTCGCCGGCCTTGTGGTCGCTATGCAGATCTTCACCGCGCCGGAACCAGTTGCTCGCGGGCAGGCTGGCCAGCAGGTCGCGCGTGTTGGCTATTTTGCGCTGCATGTCCTGTTGGGTGCCCGGCGACGGGCCGTTAACCAGCCGCATCAGCGCCTGCATCTGGTACACGCCGGTGCGACCGGTGGTGCCATACACCATTAGGCCTAGCGCGCCGTCTTGCTGGAGTACGCTGCGTAGCGCCTGGAGCCCCGCATCGGGATCCGCCAGGTGGTGCAACACACCGCTGCAGCTGATGTAGTCGAACTTGCCCAGTTCCAGCGCCGGCAGATTGAGCAGCGAGTCGTGCACCCAGCTGATGTTGGTCAGCCCGCGGATGCGTGCCCGTTCCCTGGCGATGGCATTGCTGGCCTCGCTCATGTCCAGGTGCACGATGTGCGCGTCGGTGTGCCTGAGCTGCTCGGCCAGGTAAATCGTCGGATCGCCGGTCCCTCCGCCCGCAACCAGTGCCCGAAAGCCGTTCTTGAACGATTGCTTTCCGGCAAAGCAGTAGTGGTTGATCACGGGCAGGTCTTCCAGCCATGTCTTCGTCAACCGCCTGTGTTCGTCTTCAGGGTTGACGGCCGGATAAGGCAGCGCCTCGTACTGGTTTCGGACCTCGGGCAGGTAGTTGTCGGGTTCGCGCATGGAAGATGGTGAATGGCGCCTTACGGCTTGACGAACTTCAGCACGAACTCGTCCTTGGGCTGCGGTGGATTGGGCGTGTTCTTGTCGCGCGGGTCGGATGGATTGCGCAGAAAATTCCCCTCTTTCATCAGTTTGAAGCCGGCCGATTCAATCTCCTGGCGCAGGAAAGATTCTTCGATCCGGTGCAAGGTGCCCGCCTCCGAAATGCCGGTGCCGGGCCGGCCCGAATGATCCGCAATGACGTAGAGGCCACCCCGCTTGAGCCCGGCGAATACCGCATTGTTCATGACCGCACGATCCGTGCCCAGGTGCCCCAGATCGTGGTAGTTGAACATCAGGGTCACCAGATCGAGGCCGCCGGCAGCGCGTTCCGGGGGAACCGGGTCTTCAAATTTTTGCACCACCGCAACGATGTTGGCGACCGCCGGGTTCTTTGCGCGTTCCGCCAGCGCCTGGGCCGAAGTCCGTCGCACGGCGGGCGGCAAAGCGGCAACGGAGGCCGCAGGTGCGGCCTGGGCCGGCGCGGCGGATGGCGCGGAGTCACCCTCGGGCGTCACGGCCGGTCGTGGCGGACTGTCGGGACCGCGCGGCGGTTCGCTCTGGCCATAGACCCGCCCGCCAAGCCCTACGGCACGTGCCAGCAGTTCGGTGGTGTACCCACCGGCAGCGCTGATATCCAGCGCCACCATGCCCGGCCATATGCCGATGAACGCAAGCATTTGTTCGGGTTTGCGCCGCTGGTCGTTGGCCCGGTCCGCCGCACTGCGGTCCGGGCTGGCGACGATAAGGGCAATTTGCTCGGTGCTTAGCGTGGCGGGGTTGGAAGCAGTTGCCGGTGCACCGATATTGGCGCAGCCACTCAGCAAAAACATCGCCAGCGCCAAAAACGACAGAAGAAAACAGGCGCCCGGATTAAAGCGGCAGTCAAGGGATTTCATGGTGATGGCACCTTTCGTTTTTGCGATGGCAAAGTGTAGTCATCGACGCCAGCGACCCGCAGCGCCGCCGTAAGACTTCAGTGCAGGAACGGGTATCGGCCCGCGTCCGACTTGCGCGCAATCAACGTCGCATGGGCCTGTTCCGCATCGCCCTCGGCGATAAAAAGCTCTTGCCGGCACAACATATGCGAACAACCGGTGGTTTGTACCAGCATCAGAGCGGCGTCGCGAAATGCATGCGAGCGGAAGTCGAATGGCGGGGTGGCGCAATACTGCGTCGGAAGTCTCAAGGCGCGTCCAAGTTAAACCAAAAGGCGCATTGTGGCGGATACCCGTCGGGTTGCGCGCCAACACCGCGTGCCGCCGAAAATTTGCGCTGACATTGGGCACAATTGCGCACAATTCCTGGCCGCGATGGCTCCGCTAAACTGAAATTCCCATGGCATCCACCGCAGACCTGCGCCGCATTGAAGAACTGGGCCTGAACTCGTCCGCCCCGCCCGCGCAACTGTTGTACGACGGCTGGTTGTTACGCTTGTTGCCGGGCCAGGCCAAACGCGCGCGCTCCGTCAACGCGGTTTATCCGTCCACCCTGCCGCTGGCCGAAAAAGTGGCGTATTGCGAACGGCTTTACCGCAGCCACCGGTTGCCGCTTGTTTTTCGCATCACGCCTTTTTCCGAGCCATCCACACTGGACGCGGAACTTGAGTGGATGGGCTACCCCCAGTTCGATCGCACGGCGGTGGAAGTGACCTCCATCGACCCCACAAAACTTCTACCAAGCCCGGCACAAGCCATGCCGCTAGCTGCGTGGGTCGAGGCGGTCGGTGCATTGCGCGGATCGCCGCCGAATCATCGCGCCAGCCATCTGGAACGGCTGCGCGGTTCCCCGTTGCGGCACCGGGCGCTTGTTATCCGGCACGGCGGCGGCGTTGTCGCGACCGGCCTGACGATTGTGGAAGACGGATGGGCGGGACTGTTCGACATCGTTACCGACAACGCCGTACGGCGCCAGGGTTATGGTCAACAACTGGTACACGGGCTGCTCAAGGCGGCCTGGGACATGGGCGCGCGCCAGGCCTATTTGCAAGTCACCGCCGACAACACGGCCGCACGTACTCTATACGCGCGGCTTGGATTCCAGCAACGTTACCAATACTGGTATCGCGGCCACTCCGACTGACGACACCCGATGAAAGGCATCACCATGAAAAGGCTCTATGCCACGCTTCTGTTCCTGGCCCTGGTGGGAGCTGTACGCGCCGAGCAGATCGGAGAAGTTTCTACCGCCTTCATATTGATTGGTGCCAACCACAAAGTCGTGGTCGAAGCCTATGACGATCCCAAGGTCAATGGCGTCACCTGTTATGTGTCGCGCGCCAAAACCGGCGGTGTGATGGGCGCCATCGGGCTGGCCGAAGACAAGGCCGAAGCGTCGATTGCCTGCCGCCAGGTCGGCCCGCTTTCGCTGAATGCCAAAACGCTGGACGCGCAGGAAGAAATGTTCAGTGAACGTATCTCGGTGTTGTTCAAGAAGTTGCGCGTGGTGCGTATGGTCGACCGTAAACGCAACGTGCTGGTGTACCTGACCTACTCGGACAAACTGATCGACGGTTCGCCGCAAAATAGCGTCACCGCCGTGCCGCTGGGAGCGCTCGTGCTGCCGGGCAAGTAGCGGCGTGTTATCAGGGTTCGGTGCCCTCGATCACCCGTTCGTAGTGCACCTCCAGTTTATGCACATGGTCCACACCGACAAATTCCGAGCGGGACGGAAAGCTGACCTGGAACGTCACAAATGGCAAAGTAGGCGCTGAAATGGGCTTGCCGTTCAGGCTGGCGTAATGCCGTTTCAAGTTGGTGCCGTCGAACAGCCACTGTCCGGTGCCTTGCGATTTCACCTTGTCCGGATTGTCCGGCGCGGCAACGGTGGACATCTCGCGGAATTTGCCGTCTGCTTCCAGAACCAGCACGCGCCGCACATGCGCGCCCTGCTCGTCATATTCCCGCAGCCAGGTGCCGATGAGCCGCTGCTTCACCGTCTCGGTGTCGGAATCATCCGGCGCACTGTCGCAGGCCGCCAGCAACAGGCCCGGCAGCAGCAAAAGCAAAGTTCGCTTGCGCATCGTGCCGGTTCGTTTCTAGGTGCTGGCGCGTACCAGCACCTCATACCCCAGGTCGATGACGCGATGCTGGACCGGTTCGCCAGCCATACGGCGCAACACCTGCTCTCCGGCCACCTTGCCGATGGCGTAACGCGGCAGCCGCACCGTGCTCAGCGGCGGGTCGAAGGCCTGCGCCAGCGGGTTGTCGCCGAAACCCGCGACGGCGATCTGCCCGGGTACCGCGATGCCCATGCGCCGGCATTCGATCAGGACGCCTACCGCCAACAGATCGCTGGAGCAACACACCGCATCGAAGACGATTCCCGAGTCCACCATGGCGCGCAGAATCTGCTCGCCCCCCACCGTGGTGCCATCGGCTTCGAACATCAGCCCCTCTGAGGCAATACCGGCCGCGTGCAGCGCCATGCGCCATCCATCGGCGCGCTGCGCGCTGCTCACATCGCGCTCGTTGGTGCTGCCTACGAACGCGATGCGCGAGCGCCCCCGGCCCAGCAGGTGATCCACCAGCGCGCGCATGGCGAGTTCATTCGAGAACCCGATGACCTGATCGAACGGATCGGGGACCAGATCGAAAACCTCCATCACCGGCACACCAAGCCGACGCAGCAGGGCGCGGCTTTTGGCGTGCCTGCGCGTGCCCCACAACACCACGGCTTCGGGGCGCAGGCGTACGAACTCTTCCAGCACACGTGCTTCTTCGCTCGAGGCATAACCCGAAGTCCCCAGCATCACATGCATGCTGGCGGGGCGCAGTGCGTCGTTGAGGCCCTGGAGCGTGTCGCTGAAGACCGAATTGGCAATGTGCGGCACGATACATACCACGCCGCGCCCGCGCCGCGCGCGCAGGCTGCCGGCCACGTCGTTGGGCACATACCCCTGGGCGCCAATCGCCCGCAGAATGCGTTCGCGCGTTTCGGGCGCCACGCTGCCGGGCTGGTTCAGCACGCGCGAAACGGTCATGGTGGATACCCCGGCCTGACGCGCCACGTCGCTCATTCGAACCGGACTTTTTGCCATCCACCCACCTCTCGCTGTTGGGCTATCGTAACTGTCGAAAAATTGCTTACCTATTGAGAGTTCCGAAATTCGCGACACCGTTCGGGCATAGCCTACCTGAAGCCAATTGCTGCTGAAAACCGGGAAACGGGTTCAGATGCGGGCGGGCCGCGGACGCCGGGGTGGGCGGCTCCGCGGCTGTCCCCCTCCGTGGCCTAGGGCCCGGATTCCTCCTTGATGCCGCTGCGCCACCCACCCCAGCATCCACGGCTGCCAGCATGGTTGGTCTGCGCGAGTCGAA
>JANYBQ010000694.1 GCA_025360705.1 Betaproteobacteria bacterium
TGCGGCGAAGCTGAGCAAGGCCAGCGACGCCCAAAGTGCGACCTTCCTATACAAGGACTTCGGGACAGGCTGCGTGGCCCAGAAATGCCTGGGGGCTTGCGCTCGCTCCATAAGCTCCGGACTGGAACACGACGACCAGGTCATCCACCTGCGCAATCGGCAACTGCATGCGGTCCGCGAGCAGGTCGAGTGGCGTACACAGCGGGCCCACTACCGACGCTTGTTCAGTGTCGATATTGCCCAACTTGTTGCCTATCGTCACCGGATAGTTCTTGCGCACCACCTGTCCGAAATTTCCGGATGCCGACAAATGGTGGTTCAACCCACCGTCCGTCACCAGGAACACCTGTCCGCGAGAAATTTTGCGATCGACTACGCGCGTGACGTAAATACCGGCTTCGGCCACCAGATAACGGCCCAACTCGATCACCAACGATGCCTGCGGCATCTCGCGGTGAGCGCGCTCTAGAAGATGGCTCAGATTGTTTGCAATGGGCTGCAAGTCAAGCCGCTGCTCCCCGGGGAAATAAGGGATGCCGAACCCGCCACCAAGGTTCAGAAACCGCACGGGGGCGGGCGCATGTTCGGCCAGCCGCAACGCCAATTCGAACGACTTTTGTTGGGCCTCACAGATCGACTCGGGCCGCAGGTTCTGCGAGCCGGCGAAAAGATGAAAGCCCTCGAACGCCAAGCCGGAGCGGCTTATGGCAGCCAGCAGTTCCGGCATCTGTTCCACGTCTACGCCAAACTGCTTGGGACCCCCGCCCATTTTCATGCCCGAGCCTTTAAGCTCAAAGTCCGGGTTGACGCGTACTGCAACGCGGGCCGGCATGCCCAACTCCGCGGACAGTGCCGCCAGCTCCACCACTTCGCGCGGGGATTCGATATTGATCAACACGCGTGACGCAAGCGCCTGCCGCAATTCGGCTCGGCGCTTGCCCGGACCGGCAAAGCTGACTTCCAGTGGATTGGCACCTGCATCGAGCGCCACTTTCAGCTCACCCGCCGAAGCCACGTCGATGCCGTCAACCAGGCCCGCCATGAAGCCCACCACCGCAGGCATCGGGTTGGCCTTCATGGCGTAGTGCAGCTTGATGCCCGCCGGCAGGATTTCACGCAGGCTTTTCACGCGCGCGCGCAGCGACGCCCGGTCATACGCGTAAAAAGGCGTCTGCCCGACACGCGCCGCCAACAGCGACAAACGTTCACCGCCGACTACCAATTCGCCGTCTTGCACGCGGAACTGCTGCATGGGTGCGTGAACCGGGAGTTGACGCGGGGTGTCGGACATGGGTTGTTTGAAAGGGTGAGCTTGCGGTACGCGTGCGGAATTATGGTGTGCCGTGCGCGGCCCAGTTGGTTGACAACAGCTTGCGGTCGATCTTGCCATTCGGATTGCGCGGTAGCGGCCCAGCCACGATCTGGATGCCCGAAGGAACCATGTAAGCCGGCATACGCGAACGGCACTCTTGCAGCAACCGGGAACTCAACTCTGCGCTTTCGGATGGCGCGCCCGGCTCAGCCACCGGCGCCGTGGCGATCACCTGTATCGCTTGGCCAAGTGCTGGATGCTCGACGCCAAAAGCCACGCATTCGGCCACCAGCCTGGTGGCATACAAAACCTCTTCCACCTCGGTCGGACTCACGCGATAGCCAGATGTCTTCATCATCTCGTCACGCCGTCCGATGAAATACAGGAAGCCCTCGGCGTCCATACGCACGTTGTCGCCCGAAAACACCGCATATTCGGGGAGCTGCAACCCGGCATGCCGACCGGGTGCATCCGGCGCCAGCAGCTTGTAGCGTTCGGCCGTCTTTTCAGCATCGTTCCAGTAGCCCTGCCCGACCAAAGCGCCGCGATGGACCAACTCCCCCGGCTCGTCGGGGTCGCAGGTTGAACCATCCTCCCGCAGCACCAGAATTTCAGCATTTGGAATCGCTTTGCCGATGGAATCGGGCCTTCTGTCCACCTCTTCCGGCGGCAGATAAGTTGACCGGAACGCCTCGGTCAATCCGTACATCAAAAAGGGTTTGGCGCTGGGCACACGCTGGCGCAGCATGGTCAGCGTTTCGCGCGGCATACGACCCCCTGTATTGGCAAAATAGCGCAAATTACGATTGATCGACTCAGGCCACTCCAGTTGCGTCAGCTGAATGTACAAAGGCGGCACGGCAGTCAGCCCGGTGACCTTTTCGCGCTCCATTGCCTTGAGCACGTCGCGCGGCATCAGGTTGTTGAGCAGCACCACGCGCGCGCCGGCATGAAAAGCCGTTGTCAACTGGCTGAAACCGGCGTCGAACGACAAAGGCAAAGCCGCCAGCAACGTGTCCTGCGCGTTGTTGTCCAGATACGACGCAACGCTTTTGGCGCCCCCCACCATATTGCGATGCGACAACACCACGCCTTTCGGTTTGCCGGTGCTGCCCGAGGTGTACAGGATCGCGGCCATGTCGACATCGACCACCCGGTGCCCGGGCCGGTGCGCGGTGCCAAGCAGCGCAGTCCACTGAAGGCACGCAACGGAGGGCGCAAGCGACGCGGCAATTGTGTGTGACGCCGAGTCCGTAATGACCACGTGGCGCAGATCGGGGCACTGCGTCAGCGCCTGCTCCAGTAACGCCATGCGCTCGGGCGAAGTTACCAGGACGCGCACATTGCAGTCCTGCAAAATGAACGCCACCTGTTCCGGCTTAAGCAGCGGGTTGACGGGGACAAATACGGCCCCGGCCGCGGGTGCGCCAAAGCTGGCGACCACGGTCTCGAAACGCTTGTCGAGATAGATGGCTACGCGCTCACCACGCCGCAAGCCCAGCTCCACCATACCGGATGCAAATTTCCCGACAGCGGAGTCGAGTTCGGCATAACTCAAGGTTGCAGCCCCATGGGTCAAAGCCGCCGCTTGCGGGGTTCGTTGGGCCGAAAGGGCAATCAGCTCGGGCAACAGTGTGGATTCAGACATAAAACGTAACGGACAACTGCCGCGAGTGAAAAACGACCGACTCAAGAAAAGTTCTCGGACGTTCGCGTTGCATTGGACCCTAGAATGGCGTGGGTTTTTCGAGCTAGTTTCACGGGAGTCCAAATTGAATGTTACACAAGAAGTGCTTCGCGTCCTGGATGAAGTCCTGAGTTTGAACGGACGGTCCGCTTCGTTTACGCGAAACACCCCTCTGCTGGGTGCGATTCCAGAACTGGATTCCATGGCCGTGGTATCGCTTATCACCAGTTTGGAAGACCAGTTCGGTCTGGTGGTGGATGATGACGACATCGATGGATCGACTTTCGCGACCGTGGGCTCGCTGGCCGACTTTGTCAGCGTCAAACTTGCTGGCTGAACCCCCGACACAAAGATATCCAGGGGCAAAGCAATAACCATGAAAATTACCGTCGTAGGTACCGGTTATGTCGGTCTGGTCAGCGGGGCATGTATGGCCGAGGTCGGCAACGACGTGTTGTGCCTTGACCTGGATGCCGACAAGATTCGTATCCTCGACGAGGGCGGAATTCCGATCTATGAGCCGGGACTAAAGGAGATGGTTAGCCGCAACGTTGCGGCCGGTCGCTTGCACTTCACCACCAATGTCGAGCAGGCAGTTCTACACGGCACGGTCCAGTTCATTGCGGTAGGCACTCCCCCGGATGAAGATGGTTCCGCCGACCTGAAGTATGTGCTGGCGGCGGCGCGCTCGATCGGGCGTCTCATGACCGACTACAAGTTGGTGGTGGATAAAAGCACGGTGCCAGTCGGAACCGGAGACCTGGTCAAGGCGGCCATAGCGGACGAGTTGAAGCTGCGTGGTGTAGATACCCCTTACAGCGTGGTGTCCAATCCTGAGTTCCTAAAGGAAGGCGCGGCGGTCGAGGACTTCATGCGCCCGGACCGCATCGTCGTGGGCGCCGACAACGAACAGGCCATTTTCCTGATGCGGGCCTTGTACGCTCCATTTCAGCGCAACCACGAGCGCCTGATCGTCACCGACGTTCGGAGCGCCGAACTGACCAAATACGCCGCCAACGCGATGCTGGCAACGCGTATCAGTTTCATGAATGAGCTGGCTAATCTGGCGGAGAAGCTCGGTGCGGATATTGAAATGGTTCGCCAGGGCATCGGGTCCGATCCACGTATCGGTTACGACTTTTTGTACCCGGGCTGCGGCTATGGTGGGTCGTGTTTTCCGAAGGACGTCAAGGCCTTGATCAAGACCGCAGCCGACAAGGCGAATATCGACCTCAAGGTGTTAGCCGCTGTCGAGGCAGCCAACGATGCGCAGAAGCATGTCCTGTCCAACAAGGTTACGCGCCACTTTGGCGAAGACCTCACAGGCAAACATTTTGCGGTTTGGGGCCTTGCATTCAAACCCAACACCGACGACATGCGCGATGCGCCCAGCCGTACGCTACTGGTCGACCTGTTTGCCGCTGGTGCCACCGTTACTGCGTATGACCCGGTCGCCATGCATGAGGCGCAACGCATATTCGGCGACCAGCCGCGGCTGACCTACGCCAAAAAGGCCATCGATGCGCTCGAAGATGCGGATGCACTGGTCATCGTCACGGAGTGGAAAGAGTTTCGTAGCGCGGACCTGGACGCGATCAAACAAAAACTCAAAACTCCGCTGGTATTTGATGGCCGCAACCTGTATGACCCGAAATTCGTAAGGTCCCAGGGGATCGAATACTTCCCGATCGGGCGCTGAGGCAAAAACTGCGCATGGTGTCTGTCATCCTGGGCCAATTCCCTTATCAGTCATCCCGGACTGAAGCCTTCTTTCTCCCGGCCGACGGCGACCGCCCCGGACAACGCTTCTGCCTGTTCCACCCCGCTCAGGGCGATGCGCCGAAGGGCTCCGTCCTTTATATCCATCCCTTCGCCGAAGAGATGAACAAATCCCGCCGCATGGCTGCGCTGCAGTCGCGTGCGCTGGCGCAAGCCGGCTACGCGGTGCTGCAGATCGACCTGCTCGGCTGTGGCGACAGTTCGGGGGATTTTGGCGATGCTACCTGGCAAGAATGGGTGAGCGATGTGGTTCAGGGCTGCCACTGGCTGCAGGGCCGAAACCGCAGTCATACCGCAACCGTGGCCAACCCGGACAACGCGCTTCCGCTGTGGCTGTGGGGCCTGCGCGCGGGCTGCCTGCTTGCCGCAGAAG
>JANYBQ010000032.1 GCA_025360705.1 Betaproteobacteria bacterium
TTCGACTATCCAGACCTCGCCCTTAGTGGTGCGTACGATGAAATCCGGCGAGTAGGTGGACAACTCGCCGTTGCCTTTGACGAATTCGATCTTGAAGCCGACCGCCATGTAGTTTTTGCCAAAGGCCTGCACGTCGGGCGCACCACTAAGGGCGAGGTCTGGATAGTCGAAACCAAAGGCCGCGAGGAACTGGACCTGCCCCAGAAGATGGCCCGCCTGCGCCAATGGTGCGAAGATGCCACTGAAGCGAGCAAGGACGATGGCGGGCCGCGCTTCCGGTTTGTCTACGTCGATCAGCAAAGTTTCGAGCGGCACAAACCGGCGTCGTTCGCCGCGCTGGTGACAAGTTTCAGGGACTACCAGGAAGAACCCACATGACGCCGCTGACCGATGATGAACTTGCTGTTCTGCTTGGCGACCTGGAATCGGACCGCGTCGAGCGCAAGAAAATGTGGGCGGGAGACGCCCCCGACAAGGTTCGTCAGGCGGTGTGCGCGTTCGCCAACGATCTGCCTGGCCACGGTGAACCGGGCGTTGTTTTTATTGGGGCCAATGACGATGGGAGCCCAGCCAATATCGAGGTTACCGACCAGCTCCTGCTGACGCTTTCCGATATAAAGTCCGACGGCAAGACCGTGCCGCCACCGACCCTCACGGTTCAAAAACGCATCGTCAAAGGGGCACAGTTGGCTGTTGTGACAGTCTGGCCCGCAGACGCGCCGCCTGTACGTTTTGAGGGGCGAATATGGATCCGCATCGGCCCTCGCCGAGGCCTGGCGAGCGCGCAGGACGAACGCATCCTCAGCGAAAAGCGCCGTTATGGCGACAGGCATTTTGAGTCTCACCCAGTGCGGGGCAGCACTTTGAGTGACCTCAGTCGCGCCATATTCGAGCAGGAGTATTTGCCAAACGCTGTGGCCCCCGACATGCTCGCGGCCAATGCCCGCAGTTATGAGCAGCGCCTCGCCTCCTGCGGCATGATCGCGTCGGTAGACGAACCGACGCCGACTGTGTTGGGCCTGCTGGTTTGTGGTGTGTCGACCCGGACATGGCTGCCCGGCAACTACATTCAGTTTTTGCGCATTCAAGGCACCCAGCTCTCGGACCCGGTGGTTGACGACAGCGTGTTCGACGGCACCGTTGGCCTGATGCTGCGCCGCCTGGACGAAAAACTCAGCGCGCACCTGACCTTCAGCGTTAACTTTACATCGCAAGACCGGGAAGTCCGCACCAGCCATTACCCGCTGGTGGCAATCCAACAACTCGCACGCAACGCAGTGCTGCACCGAACTTTTGAGGGCACCAATGCCCCCGTGCGTGTGTACTGGTTTGATGACCGCATCGAGATCATCAACTCAGGCGGGCCATACGGCAGCGTCAACGCCCAGAATTTCGGCACGCCAGGTCTGGCGGACTACCGCAACCCCCAACTTGCCATGGCCTTTAAAGTGCTCGGCTTCGCGCAAGCCTTCGGCTCTGGCATTACCTTGACACGCCAGGTGCTGCAAAAAAACGGTAACCCCCCGCCGGAGTTCAGCATTGAGCCGAATTTCGTCATCGCGACGATCAGGAGGGTGCCGTGACGGTTCCCGTCCTCACCTTCTTCAACAACAAAGGGGGTGTTGGGAAGACGTCATTGGTGTTCCATCTTGCACACATGTTTTCCGAGATGGGTAAGCGCGTCGTTGCCATCGATCTCGATCCACAAGCCAACTTGACTTCTGCATTCCTGTCGGAAGACGATCTGGAAGCCTTGTGGGATCCGGACGACATGTCCGCTCGCAGCAACACCATCTACCAGTGCCTCAAGCCGATGACGGAGATGGGCGACATTCTTGCGCCGCAAACCCAGGAAATCAATGCGCGCCTGCATCTGGTGCCCGGCGACTTGGCGCTGGCGGGGTTTGAAGACACCTTGTCGCAGGCTTGGCCGCTAGCCATGGGGTCTAGCAATCTGTACCGCCCCATGCGGCTGTTGTCCGCATTCTGGCAAGTGGCCCAGATGGCGGCCACGCGGCACGGTGCTGACGTGGTGCTTGCGGACGTGGGGCCGCACCTGGGTGCCATCAACCGCTCGGCCCTGATCGCCAGCGACCATGTGGTCATCCCTTTGGCGGCCGATCTGTTTTCGCTACAGGGCCTGCGCAACCTCGGCCCTACCTTGCAACATTGGCGTAGCGACTGGCAAAAGCGGCTGGACAACTGGGCCACACCATCGTTCGATTTGCCGCGCGGTGCGATGCAGCCGCTTGGCTATATCCTGATGCAGCACACCGAGCGATTGTCCCGCCCCGTTAAGGCCTATAAAAAATGGGCCGACCGGATACCGACCACCTACCGCGAAAGCGTGTTGCAAAAGGGTGCAACCCAGAGCATCTTGCCCAACGATGGCGATTGCCTGGCCAAGCTTAAACACTATCGCAGTCTCGTGCCCATGGCGCAGGAGGTGCGCAAGCCGATCTTCAGGCTGTCATCGGCGGACGGTGCCATCGGTAGCCATTCGTATGCTGTGCAAGGCGCCTGGAGCGATTTCAAGGCCCTGGCCGTGGCCATTCTTGAGCGCATCGACTTTCCGGAACACACCAGTTAACCATGGCACGCCAAGATAAAAAGTCCTACGACCTGAGCGAAGCCGAGCAGCGCGACCTGGTCACGCTGATCCAGCAAGGCAAGCCGCTGCCCGAGAAATACCGCTTTATCCTGTTCGAGGACAAGCGTGAGGTCGAGCTGGTTTGGAACGGCAAGACGCGCGACGTATGCACCACGGTGCTGCCGTTCCAGACACTGGAGCACATCGACGAGCCGCGCGCCGAAACCAAAACGCAGGAAGACCTGTTCGACAGCCGAGGCCGCCAGCAGCGCGGTTGGACTAACAAGCTGATATGGGGCGACAACAAGTTGATTCTGTCGTCGCTAAAGGCGGGAGCGTTACGTCAGCAGATCGAGGATGCCGGAGGTCTGAAGTTAATCTACATCGACCCGCCCTTCGACGTGGGCGCGGATTTCAGCATGGACATCGAGATTGGCGGGGAGACATTTCACAAGGAAGCGAATCTGCTGGAGCAGATTGCTTATCGGGATACGTGGGGACGCGGGGCGGATAGCTTTATCGCGATGATTTACGAGCGGCTGATTTTGATGCGGGACCTCCTGACGGAAGATGGGTCTGTCTACGTCCACATGGGGCCGAGTGTTTCCTACGCCGTCGAAGCAGCTGTGCGTGAGGTTTTCGGTGGCCCTGGAGCTAGTGCAACAATCACATGGAAGCGCGTAACGGCTCACGGCGACAGCCAGCGATGGGGTGTTGTTCACGACACGATCATGTGGTGGACAAAAGGTAATCGTTTCATTTGGAATCCGCAGTACGAACCATACTCGGACGAGTATTTGGTGCGATTCAATCTTCGCACTCCAGAGGGTAGAGCGTACTCGCTTGACAACATGACAAGCCCAAATCCACGGCCTAACTTGATGTACGAATGGCGGGGATTTTTACCGCCGCGAATGGGTTGGCGCTATGAGCCCACCACCATGGAACGATTGTTCGCTGAGGGTCGGATTGAAATTCCGAAGAGCGCCGATTCACGACCACGACTTCGACGCTTCTTAGACGAGAGTAAAGGTGTTCCAGTTGGGAGCGTGTGGACAGACATCTCGCCGATGAATTCACAGGCCAAGGACGACACTGGGTACTCCACTCAGAAACCCGGCACACTTCTGGAGCGCATCATCAAGGCCAGCAGCAACGAAGGCGATCTCGTTGCCGACTTCTTCTGCGGCTCCGGTACCACTGCCGCGGTCGCCGAAAAACTCGGGCGTAAATGGATCGCCACCGATCTCGGCAAGTTCAGTATCCACACAACCCGCAAGCGATTGATCGGCGTGCAACGCGAGAAGAAATCCGCAGAGAAAGACTTCCGCGCCTTCGAGGTGCTCAACCTTGGTCGTTATGAGCGGCAGGCCTATCTGAATGTTGGCGGCCGCTTGACGGGTGCGCAGAAAGAACAGGCCCTCACCAAGAAGGAAAACGACTTCCGTGAATTGATCCTGCGCGCGTACAAGGCTACCGCTTTCGGCGGCAATAGTGGCGCGCAAGCGCAAGATGGCTTTTTCCACGGTGCACGTAATGGACGGTTGGTGGTGATTGGCCCCATCAATCTGCCGGTCGGCAGGCTATTCGTCGAAGAGGTCATCACCGAGTGCCGCAAACGTGGCGCGTCGCGCGTGGACGTGCTGGCCTTCGAGTTCGAGATGGGGCTGTTCCCGGCCGTGCTGGAAGAGGCGCGCGGCAAAGGTATTGATCTTGCCCCGAAATGCATTCCCGCAGAAGTCTTCGACAAGCGGGCGGTGGATAAGGGGCAGGTGGTCTTCCACGACATCAGCTTCGTCGAGGCCACGCCGCGTTACGACAAGAAGAACAAGCGCGCGATCAAGATCGAACTGATCGACTTTTCGGTCTACTACACGCAGGGCGCCGCCGACGCCGCGATTGCCGCCATGAAGGAAGGCAAGAGCGAGGTCATGTGCGAACAAGGCCAGATCTACAAGGTCAGCAAGAATAAGGACGGCATCGTCAAGAAGGAGCGATTGACCAAGCTCTGGACCGACTGGGTGGACTACTGGGCGGTGGACTTCGACTACCTGCAGCGCAAGGAAATCATCAACGTGCCGGTGGGGTCGGGTCTCGGTGGCATCGCCTCACTGCCCGGCTTCGAGCCGCCGCAAGGTGAACTGGCCTTGCCTCAGTTTGAGGAGCGCTGGACCGGCGGCTACAT
>JANYBQ010000040.1 GCA_025360705.1 Betaproteobacteria bacterium
TAACTGTCCGTCGCCATGTCCAAGCATGATTTCAGCCTCGAAGAATTCGCCGAGCGCCGCACGCGCGTGCGAGCGGCGATGGCTGCGGCGGGCCTCGACTGGCTGGTGATCTTCCATCCGGTCGGCATCCATTGGCTGACCGGATCGGATGCAAAAAGTTATCAGGAATTCCAGTGTCTGCTGATCTCCGCCAGGCCCGGGCCATTGACGATTCTCACGCGCGAGGGCGAGCGCAACGAGTTCCAGGATGATGCCCTGGTGGACGCAATTCACACCTTTGGCGGCGGTGAAAACGAGGATGCGGTAGCGGCATTTGAAAGGCTGGCGTTGAAGCTGGGGTTGCCGGATACACGTGTGGGCATGGAAGTACCGGCCTACTACCTTCATCCGCATGACTATGTCCGGCTCAAGCAGTTTTTCGGCAGTGCACTGGTCGCCGAACCGACCAAGCTCGTACATGACCTCAAGCTGGTCAAATCGGCGACTGAACAGGCCTATATCCGTGCGGCGAGCCGCAAAGCCGATGCGGCGATGGTGGTCTTCGCAAGCGCATTGCAGGAAGGCCGCAGCGAACTTGCGCTTGCTGGCGCGGTGTATCAAGCGCTGCTGGCAGCCGATAGCGGCTTGGCCGCCAGCCCGATCAATCTGGTGTCGGGCGAACGCTCCAGTTTCAGCCACGGCGCACCAACCGCGCGGCTGTTGCGCAGGGGCGATTTCGGCAACGTCGAATACGGCGCCACGCACCTGCGCTACACGTCAACCATCGGCCGCCAGTTCTGTATCGGCGCGCCGACCGCGCGCATGCGCGAAATCTACGACGTGGTGCGCCGGGCCAGCGACGCCTGTATTGCCGCAATACGCGCCGACGTACCCGCCACCGTGCCGCATCAAGCCGCGAGACGCGTGATCGCACAGGCCGGCATGGACTCTTACCGCGTGCACACCTCGGGATATGGGTTGGCGCCGGGTTTCCCACCGACCTGGGCGAACCGATCCATCTGCTGGCCGACAGCACCTATACGCTGCGCGCGGGCATGGTGATCACAGTCGAACCGCCGGTATTTATCGGCGAAGAACATCTGGGCGCGCGCCTGATCGACAACGTGCTGGTAACGCAGGACGGTGCCGAGTTGCTGTCGCGATTCAGCCGCGACCTGATCGTGGTGCCGTGATGAGTCGCGCAGCGCAGGCGGGAAAGATTGGGGAAAGGGGGCCGCGAGCAATGGCGACCTCCAGTACGAGGGGTCGCGCATCGGATAAGTCGGAGATTCAAGGTTCAAGGTTCTGTTTTTCACCAGGAGTAAATCATGTTCAAAAAATGGGTTCAATCGATTGCAATCGTTGTGTTATCACTCGGCTGTCTTACTGCCGCGCGGGCAGACAAGCTGGAAGACATCATCTCGAAAGGCGTCGTTCGTATCGGCGTGCCGCTGGATGTTCCGCCGTTCGGGTCGCAGAACGTCAACCGCGAGCCAGAAGGCTTTGACATCGACATGGCCAATATGGTGGCCAAGGCGCTGGGAGTGAAGCTGGAGCTCACGCAGATCACCGGAGCCAACCGGCTACCTTTCCCGTTGACCGACAAGGTGGACATCGTCATCTCGGTCATGGGGCTGACGCCGGAGCGGGCCAAGCAGATCATGTTCTCGGCGCCTTACGCCAACACCTCGCTGGCGGTGTACGGCCCCAAGAACATCGCCGTCAAGAACGCCGCCGACCTGACACGTTACAAGACTGCGGCCGCCAAGGGCACCACGCAGGAGCTTGCGCTTTCCGCGGCCAATCCCAAAGCCAACATCATGCGCACCGAAGACGATGCAACCGCTGCGGCCGCGTATCTGTCCGGACAGGCGCAGTTGTTCTCGACCAACAGCATCGTGGCCATCGATCTGGCCAAGAAAAATCCTGGCAAGGAGTTCGACCTCAAGTTCAACATCCGCAACAGCCCGGCGCATATGGGCGTGAAAATGGGTGAGCACAATCTGGTGCGTTGGCTTGACTCGTTCATTTTCTTCAACACCCAGAACACCGACCTTGACCAGTTGCACATGAAATGGCTCGGTCGCCATATGGATCCAATGCAGCCGCTGTGATGCAAGTCCCTGCCCCATCCGAGGTGCGCTGGGATCGAATGACGGCGCCGGCGCTGGTCAAGGCAGCGCGTGACAAGACGGTGGTCATCATCCCCCTGGGTGCCACCGAGCAGCACGGCCCCCACCTGCCAACCCAGGTGGACTGGCGGCTGGCGTATGAGGTCTCGCTGCGCGCCGCCACGCTGATGCAGGGCCGCCAGCGCGCCCTGGTGACACCGGCCATTCCGTTCGGCATGTCCGAACACCACATGTCGCTGGGCGGCACCATCACGCTGAACTATGCGGCCATGGCGGCCGTGGTCGGCTGCGTGGTGCGCTCCGCGGCGCGCCATGGTTTCGAGCGCATCTTCGTGTTGAACGGGCACGGTGGAAACATCGCCGCGCTGGAGACCATCATCACCGAGCTGACGGTCGAACTCAAACTGCCATTGGCTAGTGGCACCTATTGGCATATCGCGGCCAGATCGATCGAGGAGATTCTGGAACACCAGGACCGGGTGTTGCACGCCTGCGAGGCCGAGACCTCGATGCTGCAGGCGCTGTCGCCCGAGACGGTGTTGCCGCTGGATGCGTCGTTCAAGGCCGCCTTGATACCCGGCTTGTCGGCCATTGAAGGCGTAAATCCGGGCATCTATCGATGGCAACAGCTCCAGACCCGCTCAAAGCTGGGACTGATTGGTGAAGCATGGTCGGCGACTCCGGAAAAGGGGCGCCGTCTGCTCGACGCGATTTCCCGCGATGTAGCGGATGCCCTAGCCAACCAAGCGGTGTGGGATGCGCCCATTTAATGACCAGCGAGGTTTTTCATGAGTACGACTGTCTTTAGCGACATCGACTGGAGCAAGGACGGCAAACAGGTCGGCCCGATTTGTTTGCCCCATTCACCCGACGACGATGCATGGGGCGTGATCCCCTTTCCGGCGGCGTCGATCAAAAATGGCGCGGGCCCGGTGGTGGTGGTGTCGGGCGCCGTACACGGCGACGAATACGAAGGCCCGGTGGTGATTGCCGAACTGCTGCGCCAGACCCAGGTGGCCGACGTGCAGGGCCAGCTGATTCTGCTGCCGTCTTTCAATGCGCCGGCGATGCGGGCCGGCCGGCGCACATCACCGATCGACGCCATGAACCTCAATCGGGTGTTTCCGGGAGATCACTTCGGATCGCCGACACAGCAAATTGCGCGTTATGTGGCCGAGCATATTTTCAGCAAAGCCGACTTCTATTTGGACTTGCATGCCGGCGGCCGCACCTTGTTCATCCAGCCCAGCGCACATGTGGTCATGACAGAGGAAATGGCGCCAGATCTCGCCAAAGCCAATGCGCGACTCGCAGATGCTTTCGGCGTGGGCATCACGGTGCAGACCAGCAATATGGGGGATAACCGCACATCGGCCGGCTACACCGTCGCACGAGGCATACCCACTCTGGCCGCCGAGATGGGCATGGGTGGATGGGTGACGGGCGAATCGGTGCAGGCCACACGCGACGCAACGCGCCGCTTTCTCAAACACACCGGTGTGTTGCCAGGCATCGACACGGTCCCCGGCGTGCAAACGCGCTGGACCCGTATTGACGGGGCGCACGCTTACCTGTTCGCGCCTTTCGACGGATTTTTCGAACGTCGCTTCAAGCTCGGCGATGAAGTGCAGTCCGGGCAATTGGCCGGCTTGATGCACCCCTTGGTGCGCCCCGAACTGGAACCTGCGCCAGTATATTTTCGCCTGGCCGGAACACTCTACGCGCATGGTCTGGTGGGCCATGTGCGCGCCGGTCAAAATTTAGCCGTGGTCACCCAGGATGTTCTCGCGCCCTGACCCAACGGGGGACCAGTGGCCGACCTAGGCCTCCCTGTCGGACACCTCCTTCCGACGCCGTAGGAAGGCGAATTGTTACGCCTGAGCGGTCTTCTAGAGGCGGTTAGCTGGGGCAAACTGCGCTGCACTGCAACAAATGCAGCCCCATGGCCGTTCGATCCCTTCTTTTCCTGCTCCTGTCGCTTGTTCTCCAGTGCGCGCCACTGGCGGCGGGAGCGTTCGACCTCAACGATGTGGACCGCGAGGCGCTGGGTCGCGCCGCGCAGCCGTTTAAACCGCCTCCGCCGGCTGCGGCGCCGCCGTCCACTTACGACAACTGGCGTGCCCTGCGTTTTCGCCGCGACCGCGCGCTCTGGCACGATGCGCGGCTTCCTTTCGAAACGCAGTTTTTTCCGGCCGAGGGTGCTCCCGGCGGCCCGGTCGACGTGTTCGAGATCGTCAACGGTCGGGCGCAAGCGTTGCGGATCACGCGGGGCGACTTCGTGCGAGGTAGCGCTGCGCCGGCCGAAGACCCCAGCAGCGCCAGCGTAGCCGGCCTGCGGCTGCTCAACCCGATCAACCAGGCCGAGCATTTCGACGAAGTCATTTCTTTTATCGGCTCCAGTTATTTCCGCGCCCTCGGCGCCGGACAGCAATATGGGTCGTCGGCCCGTGGACTGGCGCTGGACACCACCGGTGGATCGGGCGAGGAGTTTCCGACTTTCGTGCGTTTCTGGCTCGAACGCCCTGCCGCTGGCGCGAAGTCCGCCACCATGTATGCGTTGCTCGACAGCGCGCGTGCAACCGGGGCCTACCGCTTCGACATTCGCCCCGGCGCAATCACCGAGGTAGACGTGCATGCCCGTATTCACTTGCGCGCATCGGTCGCCACTTTTGGCGTTGCGCCACTGACGAGTATGTTTTTTTCTGGCGAAAACCAGCCGGTAACGGGCGATTTCCGGCCCGAAGTGCACGACGCCGATGGCTTACAGCTGGCGACCGGCAACGGCGAATGGTTGTGGCGTCCCTTGACGCGGCCTGCCGCCCCGTTTGTCACCTCGTTCGCCATGCCCAGCCTGCGCGGGTTCGGTCTGATGCAACGCGACCGGCATTTCGGCAGCTACGAGGACCTGGAAGCGCATTACCACCAGCGGCCCAGCGTCTGGGTGGAGCCGATTGGCGATTGGGGTCCAGGCCGCGTCGAGTTGTTGCAATCGCCGTCGCGCAGCGAGGCGGACGACAACATCGTGGCGTTCTGGGTGCCGGCGCTTGCACCGCGTCCCGGCCAGCCGGTGGTACTGGCCTGGCGGCTGTCCTGGGCCGGAGACAAGGCGGCCCAGCCACCGGCCGGACGCGTGACCCAGACCCGTATCGGTTTTGGTTACCTGGCGCAGCCTGTGCCGGAAGGTCGGCTGCAGTTTCACGTCGATTTTTCCGGCGCCCGGCTGGCAGCGCTTGCGCGCGACAGCAGCCTGCAACCGGTCGTAACCGGCAACCTGAATACCCGCGTGCTGGCGACTCGCTCCGAGCCGCTGCCCGCAGGCGGCTGGCGTATGACCCTTGATGTCCAGCGACTGAACCGCAACCAGCCACTTGAATTACGTGCGTTTCTGCGCCTGGGCGAAGAAACGCTGACCGAAACCTGGACTTACGCCATGGCGCCCGAATGAAAAATACTGCTCCACCCCTTCAACGCAGGGCCATGCCGGCCATCCCATGGTTCGGCCTTTGGCGCGGAATCCTGATTGCTCTACGGCCCAGCTTGGGTACGCAGACCGGTAGTACAGCCGGCCAGGTGCCAGGCTGGCTGCACGCCGCGCATGGGCGCCGGCGTGTGTTGCTGGCGATCGTGTTGTCGCTGGGCATGGCGGCCGCCGTGCTGGGATCCAAAGCCGGTATACCGCCCGGCTGGCCGCTGTTGATCATGACCCTGCTTTTTGCATGGGTCGGTGCCGGTCTGGTTACGGCGCTGATGGGTGCCTGGGTACTCTGGCTCGGTGACAGCCACGCGCTGGCGCCGCCGCGCCACGGTCCAATATCGCGCGATGCACGCACAGCGATCATCATGCCGATCTGCAATGAGGAACTGGCTACCGTGTTTGGCGGTCTGCGCGCCACCTGCGAGTCGCTGGCGGCTACCGGCGCGCTGGACCTGTTCGACATATTCATCCTGTCAGACACCCCCGACCCGACACTGCGCGCCGCCGAAGTGCAGGCCTGGCACGAATTGCGCGCGTCCCTGGGCGACACGCCCGAGCCCCCCAAAGGACGCATCTTCTACCGCTCAAGACGCCACCGGTCCGCGCGCAAGGCCGGCAATGTGGCCGACTTTTGCTGCCGCTGGGGCGCCAGTTACCGCTATATGGTGGTGCTGGATGCCGACAGCGTGATGCGTGGCGACACCCTGGTAACGCTGGTGCGCATGATGGAGCAAAATCCGCGCGCTGGCATTTTGCAAACATTGCCGCAACCGCTGGGCCAGGACACGGTGCATGCACGCGCGCAGCAGTTCAGCGCCCGTATCAGCGGGCGTTTGTTCGCTCTTGGCATGGCCTTCTGGCAACTCGGCGAATCGCATTACTGGGGCCACAACGCCATCCTGCGCATGGAGCCCTTCATGGCGCATTGCCGCATCGCGCCGCTGCCTGGGCGCGGCGGTTTGTCGGGCCATATCCTGTCGCACGATTTTGTCGAGGCTGCGCTGATGCGCTGCGCCGGCTTCGAGGTCTGGCTCTTGCCCTCGCTTGGCGGCAGCTGGGAACAGACGCCGTCGAACCTGCTGGACGAGTTGCAGCGCGACCGCCGCTGGTGCCAGGGCAATCTGCAAAATGCGCGCCTGATCGCCGAGCCGGGCTGGCGTCCGGCACACCGGACCATGCTGGCCACCGGCGCCTTCTCGTATCTCGTCGCGCCCTTATGGCTGGCGCTGTTGTGCAGCGGGGCGCTGGTCGCGGCGCTGGCACCGTCTTCATTGCACGCGGCAACCTGGTTGTGGGGCCTGACACTGGTGCTGCTGTTGCTGCCCCGTCTGCTGGGTCTGGCAACCATGTTCGCACGGCACGAGCAGGCGCACCATGGCGGCACCTTGAAGCTGTTGGCAAGCACGGGTGTTGAGGCAGTGTTGTCGGCGCTACAGGCACCGGTGCGCATGTTGGCGCACACTCTGTTTGTCACCAGCGCGCTGACGGGCCTGCGTCTGGAATGGCGCTCCCCGCCGCGCAACGCGCATTCGGTCGGCTGGAATGAGGCTGTGGCGCAGGTCCGCCTGTTGACACTGCCGGCGCTGGCACTGGCTTTGTGGCTGGTGCCCGGCGCTCGTCATGGCGCGTGGACACTGCTTCCGGTTTTGTTGTCGCTGGCGCTGGCCGTGCCGATGGTGGTGCTCAGCGGCCACTCCGGGCTAGGTGCGATTGCGCGCCGACTCGGCATTCTGAGCGTTGTGGAGGAACTCGATATGCCGCGTCCGCTGGCGCGCGCGCGCAACGCCGATGCATTCGAAGTGCTGCAACCCCCGGTTTACCGGCCGGTGTTGGCCAAGCCTTCGTCACCGCGGATGGCACCGCAAACCTGGTCGATGTCCGGATTCGCCACGCAGTCGCAGGACATGGCACGCTTCATCAGCGCATCGATGACCAGCGAGCCCACGAAAACCCAGGCCAAACCCCGCTATGTGACGTATCGGGAGCGGTACATCGACGACGCCGTGCGCCATGGGGCCAGGCGCGCGGTCGATCGTGCCCTGACGGACGAACAATATGTTGGAGCGCAGAGCTGATCGTCGGGGCCTGTGATCCGCAGTGAATGCTGCTAATGCAGCGAAGCGCGCGTCCTTCAGGCCGTTAACGACAGCAGCCTTTTCAACAGCGCGTCGGTCTCGGGCCTGGCAGCGAGTGTGTCGGCTGCGGTGCCATGGGACCGCGCGGGTCCCAGATACTCACGCACCATGCGTTCCAGCGGGTCGGCGCGCGGGATCATCGGGCCGAAGAATCGAACCAGATTCCCTTCGGCCACCAGCAAGGTCGGGAAGTCGTCGACCTCAACCGGGTCGACCAGATCGGACTGGTCCTCCACATCGACCCAGACAAAACGCGCCTCGGGCACACGCGCACGCACCTGCTCGAACACACTGCGGTAATCGCGGCAGACGCCGCACCACTCGGCGCACAGACAGGCCACGAAGACGGGAGAATGGGACATCACGGTCAGCGTTTTGCGAACGGACACGGCAAAATCGCATCCGGCAGGACCGGGACCTTACCACGGGCCGCCGCTTATCGGCGGCCGTGGATGGGGCTTGTGCTCAGGCTGCCAGGGCGACATCGGGCTGGTTGGCCGGCGCTGCTGCGGTCAGCGACTTGATTGCAAGTTCCGCTGCAGCGATGGCCTGAGCCCTGGGGGCTTCACCCAAGGCAATACCTTCGGCGCGCACAAAACGCATGTCGGTCACGCCGAGGAAACCAAAAACCGTCTGAAGATAAGTTTCCTGGTGTTCCCTCGCGCGGCCACCTTCGCTGGTCGAATAGACACCGCCGCGGCTCAATGCCACGATCACGGTCT
>JANYBQ010000066.1 GCA_025360705.1 Betaproteobacteria bacterium
GACCCCATTGACGGACGCGGAGTTTCGGTCAAATTGACCGCGAAAGGTCTGCGTTTAGCTAATGAAGCCATGCCTCAGCACGCCGCAGCGGAGCGCCATATGCTTCGGATGTTCGATCAGCGGCAGCGCGACACCTTATCGCAATTGCTGAGCACGATGATGGTGGCAAATGCTCCGGAGCTTGGAACGTCGCAGTACACGGATGACGAGCCGGACGAAGAATGAAGCATGCAGCCGTAAAGCGTGGGCGCCGGGGCCGAATCCGCAGACTCAATGCGCGCTGGCCCCAATCTTCGCGTCCGGCTTGACCCGGCGCAACAAGTCCAGCATCTCGGCCTGGATGCGATGCAGCGCGGCATCGGTATGGCCTTCGAAGCGCAACACCAGCACCGGCGTGGTGTTGGACGAACGCATCAGGCCGAAGCCGTCCGGCCAGTCCACACGCAAGCCGTCGATGGTGTTGAGTCTGGCCGGCGCCGCGAATGTCGTTCTTGCGATTTCAACCGCCCGGTCCACCACGGCGGGCGCCTCGCCTTCGGCACACGCCACATTGAGTTCGGGCGTGGAAAAACTTGTGGGCAAGGCGTCCAGGACGCCATTGGCATCGGCCGCGCGGCTGACGATTTCCAGCAGCCGGCAACCGGCATAGGTGCCGTCGTCAAAACCGAACCAGCGCTCCTTGAAGAAAATATGGCCGCTCATCTCGCCGCCGAGCGGAGAGTCAACTTCTTTCATGCGCGCCTTGATCAGCGAGTGGCCGGTCTTGTACATCAGCGCCACGCCACCAGCGGCTTCGATCGCCGGCGCCAGGCGTTGTGAACATTTGACGTCGAACAAAATCGTGCCGCCCGGCACGCGCGACAACACATCGCGCGCGAACAGAATCATCTGGCGGTCCGGATAAATGTTGTTGCCCTGCTTGGTGACAATACCGAGACGATCGCCATCGCCGTCGAAGGCCAGTCCCAGTTCGGCGTCGCCATTTTTTAGCGCGGCCATCAGGTCGCGTAGGTTCTCGGGCTTGCTTGGATCCGGGTGGTGATTGGGAAAATTGCCATCGACTTCGCTGAACAGCTCGGTCACCTCGCAGCCGATCGCGCGGAAAATAGCGGGTGCCGACGCACCTGCCACTCCGTTGCCGCAATCGACCACGATCTTCATCTTGCGCGACAGCTTTATGTCTGACACGATACGCGCCGTGTAGGCGTCCAGCACGTCCAGTTGGCGCACCGAACCGCCGCCCCGCGAGGTCCAGTTTTCGGCCTCCATCATGCGGCGCAACGCCTGAATGTCTTCGCCATAAATCGCGCGACCGGCCATGACCATCTTGAAGCCGTTGTAGTCCTTCGGATTGTGGCTGCCAGTCACCTGGATGCCGCTGGAACACGCGGTGTTGGCGGCGTAATACAGCATCGGCGTGGTCACCATGCCCACGTCGATAACCTCGATGCCTGCCGACACCAGCCCGCGTATCAACGCGCGGCTCAGAGAAGGGCCACTCAGGCGTCCGTCGCGGCCGACGGCCACGCTGCGTTCACCCTGTGTCAAGGCGATGCTGCCGAAGGCCTTGCCGATACCCTCGGCCACCGCTTCCGTGACCGTGGTCGGCACTACGCCGCGGATGTCGTAGGCCTTGAAAATCGACGCTTCTATCTCCATTGTGCTTATCCCTCGATCTGGTCTTAATGGCGCGCTGGCCGCTGCCTGTCAAATTGTAGATGGCGGCTGTTGCAGCATTTCCCGATACAGGTCCAGGTATTTTTCGGCAGCGCTGGCCCACGAGAAATCCTGCGCCATCCCCTGCAGCATCAAACGGCGCCATTGCGCGGGCTGGCGGTAACGGACTATCGCGCGGCTGAGCGCGCCCTCCAGCGCCTCGACGCTGGCTGGGCCGAACTCGAAACCGGTTGCGCGATCGTCCACCGCGGCTGCCGGCCCGGCGTCCACCACTGTGTCGGCCAGCCCGCCGACGCGCCGCACCACCGGCACCGTGCCATAGCGCAAGCCGTATAGCTGCGTCAGGCCGCAGGGCTCGAAGCGCGATGGGACCAGTATGGCGTCGGCACCGGCAATCATCCGGTGCGCGAAAGCCTCGTCATACCCCAGGCGTACGGCGACCTCGCCATGAAACCGCGCCGCCGCGGCGGTGAAGGCAATTTCCAGCGTAGCGTCACCGGAACCCTGCACGGCAAGCTGCCCCCCCTGCGCTACCAACGCCGGCAACGCCGCCAGTATCAAATCCAGACCCTTCTGCGACGTGAGGCGGCTAACCACGGCAAACAGCGGCGCCTGCGCATCGGCGCGCAGGCCCAGCGACTGCTGCAATGCGGCCTTGCAGACTTCCTTGCCGGACAGCGACACGCTGGAATAACGGGCCGCGATCGAGGCGTCGCTCCCTGGGCTCCATATCGCCCCGTCAACTCCGTTCAGGATGCCCGACACGTCGTTGCCGCGCGAACGCACGACACCGTCCAGTCCACAGCCAAATTCCGCAGTACCGATTTCAGCCGCGTAACTCGGGCTTACCGTCGTAATTTTGTGCGCATAAGCCAAGCCGGCTTTCATGAACGAGAACTGGCCATGAAACTCCAGCCCGCCATGCACCATGTGGCGCACCGGCAGGCCCAGCAAGGGATAGTCGCCGGCATCGAACAGCCCCTGGTACGCCAGGTTGTGCACCGTAAATACCGTTGCCGCGGTTGCACCCGGATGGACTGCCACATAGGCGCAGGCCATGGCCGCGTGCCAGTCGTGGGCATGCAATATGTCGAGCTTCCAGTCAGCATCGAGTTCGCCGCTGGCCAGGTGCGCGGCTACCCAGCCCAGCAGTGCGAACCGCTGTGCGTTGTCGGGCCATTCGCTGCCATCGGCGGCCAGGTACGGATTGCCCGGACGCCGGTACAAATACGGCGCATCGATCACATAAGCCGGCACGCCGCTGTGCGCCAGCTGACCCAGACGCAGCGTGATGCGGGCGGCGCCGAACATGGCGCCCAGTTCACAAACCGGCCGCTGCCGCTGCAGCCCCTGAATGATGGCCGGCAGGCCCGGCAGCAGCAGC
>JANYBQ010000083.1 GCA_025360705.1 Betaproteobacteria bacterium
TGCCGCACGGCGTCGCGGCACATTGCGACACGTCAAAGCCGACTAGTTTCTTCAGGGTGGTATTCGGTCCGCGCAGCGCAGTCTGCCGCGGATCGTTTTTTTGGCGCTTGCAGAGGCACAATCTGTCCAAAGAGACCTTTATACCGGGGCGTCTTCAATGAATTTTCAAGCCATCACACGTGCGCCGAGCGAACTCGGCGAATCCCCGTTCTGGCACCCGCATGAGCATTTGTTGTACTGGGTCGATATAGCGGGGCGCAAGATCATGCGCGCCGGCGCCGATGGCGCTACACCGCAGAGTTGGGCCATGCCGAGCGAGCCGGGTTGCATGGCGCCGGCCGCGAGCGGCGGCCTGGTAATTGCCCTGCGCGACGGCGTCTACCGTGCGAATGCATGGGGCGCCGAGTTGCGCCTGTTGCACCGCTTTGCGTACGACAGCTCCACCACCCGCTTCAACGATGGCAAGGCAGACTGTCTAGGCCGTTTTTGGGCCGGCACGATATTCGAGCCGCGCACGACAGCCGCCGCGGAATTGTTTGCGCTGGATTGCCGCGACGGGCGTAAGCCCGAGGGTCGACGCATGGCCGGCAATGCCACGGTCGCCAATGGCCTGGCATGGTCGCCCGACAACACCACGGTTTATTGGTCGGACACCAAAAGCCACGTTATCAAGGCCTGGGACTGGGATGCGCAAAGCAACACCATGACCAAGCAACGCGTGTTTCAACGGGTCCCGTTCAAGCCCGACGGCTGGCACAGCGGCATGGATGGATATGGCGGACGGCCAGACGGCGCGGCCGTGGATGTGCTGGGCAACTATTACGCGGCCATGTTCGAAGGCCGGCAACTGCTCAAGTTCGCGCCCACCGGAGAACTGCTGGCCGAGATCCCCACACCGGTCCAATGCCCCACCATGCCTTGTTTCGGCGGCGACGATCTGCGAACGCTGTACATCACTACATCGCGCGAGAACCGCCCTGCCTCCGAGTTGGCGCTGATGCCCCAATCCGGGTGCGTTTTTTCCATGCGTGTCGACACGCCGGGCTTACCCGTCAATTTCTTTCGCGACTGATTCGGGCTTTTGCGCATCCCGCTACCATCGACCGATGGACCGCGCCCTTTCTCATCTGGTGGAGCAGATTCGTGCCGCAACTGCCGACGCCACGGCGTTGCGCATTCGTGGCGGCGGCAGCAAGGACTTCTACGGCCAGAGCCTGCAAGGCGAAATCCTGGATACGCGTGCGCTGAATGGCATCGTCAGTTACGAACCCAGCGAATTGGTGGTGACGGCGCGCGCGGGCACGGCACTGGCCGAGCTGGAGGCGGTGCTGGCGGGTCAAAGTCAGCACCTGGCTTTCGAACCACCCCACTTCGGTATCGGCGCTACGGTGGGCGGCATGGTAGCGGCCGGATTGGCGGGGCCCGCGCGCCCGGCAGCCGGCGCGGTGCGCGACTATGTGCTTGGCGCCCAGATGGTGAATGGCAAGGCCGAGGTGCTCAGCTTTGGCGGCCAGGTCATGAAGAACGTGGCCGGTTACGACGTGTCGCGCCTCTTGACCGGTTCTCTGGGCACCTTGGGACTTATTACCGAGGTGTCACTCAAGGTGCTGCCTGTGGCTACCGCGCAGGCTACTTTGGTATTCGAGTTGGACCAGGCCATCGCACTGCAACAGCTAAATGCGTGGGCCGGCCGACCGCTGCCGCTCAACGCCAGTTGCTGGGGCCTGGAGCAAGGCAGGGGCTGTCTACGTGTGCGCTTGCGCGGCGCCATGGCCGCGGTGCAGGCCGCATGCAAGAGCATGGGTGGCGAACGCCGGGACGATGACGCGGCAGCCGGCGCCTGGAACGCATTGCGCGAGCAAACCCTGCCGTTTTTCAAGCTCGAAGGGGACCGCTGCCTGTGGCGCCTGAGCGTGCCCGACGCTACCGGCGTGTTGAAGCTCAATCCGGGCGAAGACGCCGGCTTGATCGAGTGGGGCGGCGCATTGCGCTGGGTTAAAGCCCCGGCCCACGCAGCGGCCAGCTTGCGCGCGGCAGTCGATGCCGTGGGTGGGACCGCAACGCTGTTCCGTTATGCGGTGGGCGACACTGCGCGGCAACAGGCGGTGTTCCATGCGCTGGCGGCGCCGCTGCATCGAATCCACCGCGCCCTGAAACAACAGTTCGACCCGGCGGCCATCTTCAACCGCGCCCGAATGTACGCGGACCTTTAGATCAAGTTCTTAAAACAAGTTGCACGCGCCATGCAAACCAATCTCGCTCCGGAATATAAAAACACCGCGGACGGCATAACCGCCGAGGGAATTTTGCGCAAGTGCGTGCATTGCGGTTTCTGCAACGCGACCTGTCCCACCTACCAGCTTCTCGGTGACGAACTGGACGGACCGCGCGGACGCATCTACCTCATGAAACAGGTTCTGGAAGGGGCAATGCCTACCCGCAAAACCCAGCTGCATCTGGACCGCTGCCTGACCTGTCGCAACTGCGAAACCACCTGTCCGAGCGGGGTTGATTACGGACACCTGGTGGACATCGGGCGCAAGCTGGTCGACGCCAAGGTCGCGCGACCGGTCGGCGAACGGGCGCTGCGCTGGGCTCTCAAGGAAGGCTTGCCGTCGCCCCTGTTCGCGCCTGCCATGCGATTGGGCCAGACGGTACGCGGTTGGTTGCCCGAAGCCCTGAAAAACAAGGTGCCGGCGCGCCAGCCCGCGGGTATCTGGCCCACGCGCCGGCACCCGCGCAAGGTACTGCTGCTGGCCGGTTGTGTGCAGCCCGCGATGATGCCCAACATCAACCGCGCTACCGCACGCGTGCTCGACGCCGCCGGCATCCAGACTCTGGTGGCAGCGGGCAGCGGTTGCTGCGGCGCGGTCAAGTTTCACCTGGACGATCAGGATGGCGGCAAGGCGGAAATGCGCGCCAACATCGACGCCTGGTGGCCCTACATCGAAAGCGGCATTGAAGCGGACATTGCCGCCGGGGACGACGGCGCGGTGGAAGCCATCGTGATGAACGCCTCGGGCTGCGGCGTTACTGTCAAGGAGTACGGCCATATCCTGCGGGACGATCCTTTGTACGCGGAAAAAGCGCAACGGGTCAGCGCCCTGACGCGCGACCTGAGCGAGTTGTTGCCCGATATGGTCGAGGCGCTGCGCGGCAAGTTGCACCGGTCGGATACGGTTGAAATTAGCGGCATGCGTGAGGAGCGGGAGGGCCTCAATGCAGTCGATGCCCGGCTGATTGCTTTTCACCCGCCGTGCACGTTGCAACATGGGCAGCAGTTGCGCGGTGGCGTCGAAAAACATCTGAATGCACTGGGCTTCAACATTCGGTTATCGAACGACGAGGCGCACCTGTGTTGCGGTTCTGCCGGTACTTATTCCGTGCTCAACCCGGAGCTTGCGTACCAGCTGCGCGACCGCAAACTCGGCCACCTTGAGGAGCTGCGGCCGGCTGTGATCGTGTCGGCGAATATCGGCTGCATCACGCATCTGCAAAGCGGCACGGCGACGCCGGTTCGGCATTGGGTTGAGCTGCTCGACGAGGCCCTGACGCGTCCGGTCGACTGAAGTTATTGTCGGCGCTGACACTGCCGACACCACGCTGTCAGTAGGGGTGGCCGATCGTCTCCGTGCTCAATAACCCCGGAGTAATTCGTGAAAAGTACGATCAGTCGATTCGAGGTTTTCACCCGCGACCTGTACGGCAACCTGGTCGGATTGCGTGCGCTTGTATAAGGATCCAGCTATGGCGTATGGCGCCAATCGCACGGATCACGCGGGTGCCGTTGACATCGATGCACCGGTATCGCGTGCCGGGCGAAGTTCGACGCGTGCGGCCATGAAAGCGTCGAACTCGTGCGCCGGCATGGGCCGGGCAAACAGGTAGCCCTGCGCAAAATCGCAGCCCGCCGCCACCAGCAGGTCGCGCTGCCCAGTGGTTTCAACACCTTCCGCGATCACTTTTATATCCAGTTCATGGGCCATCACGATGATCGCCTTGCACAGCGCCAACTCGGTGCAATCGGGAATCAGATGGCGCACGAACGACTGGTCGATCTTGAGGTAGTCGATGTCGAATTTCTGCAGGTACGTCAACGATGAATAGCCGGTTCCAAAATCGTCCAGCGAAACCTGGATGCCGGCGTCGCGCAGTTGCAACAATTGCTCGGTCACTTCGGCGCTGGTGTTCAACAACAAACCCTCGGTAATTTCCACCACCAGGCTGTCGCCCCCGAGTTGCATTGAACGCAGGTGCTCGACCCACGACTGTTGCCGGCCCGCGTCGTTATGGAACTGCACCGGCGACTTGTTGACGCTGATCTGGAATTCCGGATGGTGCACAGCGCGCCAGCGTTTGGCCTGGGCCGCTGCTTGCTGGAACACCCAGTCTCCGATATCGGCGATGAGCCCGCTGGATTCAGCGATCGGGATGAATTCTCCTGGGTTGATAAGGCCGCGGGTGGGGTGTTTCCAGCGGATCAGCGCCTCGGCCTTTCGAATAGCGCCGCTGCGTAAATCGACGATGGGCTGGTAAGCCACGAGGAACTGCTGCTCGGCCAGCCCCAGGCGCAGGTCGTTGGCCAGCCGCACCCGGTTTTGCGCCGCCTCCTGCAAGGCCGGCGTGAAAAAACTGAAGCGATTGCGCCCGGCGCCTTTGGCAACGTAAAGCGCCTGGTCGGCGTTCTTGAACAGGCTCTCGACTACGGTCGCGTCAGTCGGGTACATCGTGATGCCGATACTGGCGGACACATAAACCTGCTCATTGCCCAACTGGAACGACGACGACATGGCGCCCAGGACGCCTTCCAGAATACGTTCCAGCCGTTCACCGTCGTGCAGCTCGGACAACACCAGCGTGAATTCATCGCCGCCCATGCGCGCCACCGTATCCGAATCGCGCACGCAGTGGCGGATGCGGCGCGCTGCCTCTATCAACAGCAGGTCTCCGACGTCGTGCCCCAGGGTGTCGTTGACTTCCTTGAAGTGGTCCAGGTCGATGAACAGGATCGCCAACTGCAAACCATCGCGGTCGCTTTTCTTGATCTCCTGCTCCAGCCGGTCGCGCAACATGCGCCGGTTCGGCAAGCCGGTCAGTGTGTCGAAATTGGCTTGTTGCCAGATCAGGGCCTCGGAATTCTTGCGGCTGGTAATGTCGGTATGGGTGCCTATCATGCGCAACGGTGCGCCGTCGGCAGCGCGGTCGATCACCATGCCGCGCGACAGAATCCATTTCCAGCCGCCGTCCTTGCACAACATGCGGTGTTCGTTCACGTAGGTGGGGGTGATCCCGTCAAAATGCGCCTGCCGGGCCTTGAGCATCTGGCGCACATCGTCCGGATGGGTGCGGCGGTCGAATTCTTCCGCGTGGCCCGCCACCTCGTCTTCGCCGTAACCGTACATTTCCTGGCAGCGCCTGGAAAAGATCTCTTCGCCGGTCTGGATATTCCAGTCCCATACGCCGTCGCCGGTGCTGTCCAGCGCCAGTTTCCAGCGCGCCTCGCTGTCGCGCAAGGCGGCCTCCGAGCGCTTGCGTGCGGTGATGTCCTGGATCACCGAGATGCGTTTGACGTCCTGGCCGTGTTCGCGTATCACCATGCTGGCCGAATGCACCCAGATCTGCCGGCCCTTTGCCGTGATCATCTCCAGCTCCATGACCAGCGGCTTTCCGAGATAAGCCGTATCCGCGATCGCGGCACGCACCATTTGGGCCGACCCGGAGGTAAAAAACCGGTGGCTGGTAGCGTTGGCAGGCGTGTATTCCCGGGACGAGGTTTCCAGAATCCGGTACACCTCTTCCGTCCAGAACACCTGGTCGCTGACCAGGTCGACTTCCCAGCCTCCGATGCCCGCCATCGATTGCGTTGCTTCAAGCAGCAGGTTCAGCCGTTTGCGTGCCCGTTCGGCCAATACGTAATCGGTCACGTCGGCGAAGGTGCGCACCAGGCTGCCGCCCGGTAGCGACTGGGTGTTGACTTCCAGCGTGCGGCCGGCATGGGTGGTGCGCAGGTAGTGCAAGGGAATAGGCACGTCGGCACTGGCGGCGATGTAGTCGCGCGCATGCACGTCCACCAGGCGTGTGTCCGGGCCGAAGTCGCCTCGTTCAAGCTGGAAACGGGTAATCTCCTGCAGCGTCGGACGCGCCGCCAGCAGGCTCTCGGGCAGATCGAGCAACTCGAGCACCCGGGCGTTGTAGGTACTCAGTCGCCCGTCCACGCCGATCATGAAAATGCCTTGGCTGATGCTGCCCAGTGTGGTCTGCAACAACGTGGTCTTGTCGGTCAGTTGGCGATAAAGCTCCAGCAGCGCGGTTTCGGCGGCCTTGCGGTCGGTGATGTCGGTATGGGTTCCGGTCATGCGCAGCGGCCGGCCGTCGGCGTCGCGGCGAATTACCGTTCCGCGCGACAGAATCCATTTCCAGCTACCGTCCTTGCAACGCACGCGGTGTTCGTTGACATAGGTAGCCGTCAGGCCATCGAGATGGGCCTGGCGACTCTTGTCACGCTGGGCACGGTCATCCGGATGGGTGCGGTTGTCGAACTGGTCGGTCCGCCCGGTCAACTCATGGTCGGCGTAACCATACATTTCCTTGAAGCGCTTCGAATAGATTTCGACTCCGGTTTGCACATTCCAGTCCCATACACCGTCACCGGAGCTCTCCAGCGCGAGTTTCCAGCGCTCGTCGTTTTCGCGCAGCGCGGACTCGGCGTGTTCGGCCCGTTTGCGTTCGGTCGCGTCGCGAAAGTTCAGCACGATGCCTTGCACCGCGCTGTCGGCCAGGCAATTGCTGGCAAGTGAGGCCAGATAACGCCAGCTTCCGTCAGCGTGGCGATAGCGGTAGATCGACTCCAGACCGGTGTTGGCATGCGCCAGCACCCTGGATTGCTCCTCGCGGGCTTGCGCCGCGTCGTCGGGATGCATCCAGTCGAATACGTTGCCGCCGCGCAAGGCCTCGGGAACCCGCCCCAGCATGGCGCGGGCGGCCGGGCTGGCGTACAACACGTCGCCCTCGGCGCTGCACACCACCGTAAGCACCTGGGCCTTCTCGGTCAGGGCGCGAAATCGCCGCTCGCTGGCTTCCAGCGCGAGCTGGGTGCGATGGGTCTCGGTAACGTCCTGGACCGTACCTTCAAAATACAGAACTGCCCGGTTCGCGTCCCGTACCATGTGCGCGTTTTCCAGGACCCAGATGCGTTCACGCGTCTTGTGCCGGTAGACCTCGGAGCGGAAGTTGAGCACCTGTCCATCACGTTCGATCAGATCGCGGAATTTGCCGCGTTGACCCGGATCGACATACCACTCCCGCCCGATGTCGTTCACTGACGCCAGCATTTCGGCTTCGGTCGTATACCCGTTGAGCCGCACGAGAGCGGCGTTGGCACGCAGTTGTCTGCCATCGGCACTGGATCGGTAGGCACCGATGGGCAATAACTCGAACAGAGTCGAAAAATCGGAGTTGTACATCAATTCCCGGGCGGGCGGTGCCTGTCGAGCCGATTCTAGCCATGCGCCCAAACGGGGGGGCGTGCCGTCAATTTGCCGAGCTGAAAAGTCATAAGCGCTGGCCATGGTGATTTTTCCCGATTTTCAGTGCAATGCGACCGCGCACCTTAACGGCAACCGAGGTTGCTTGCGGAGCGGTCTCGTAGGGTTGTACACCTGCGATACTCGGCCCCAATGAACCAGCTGCCCCGCCGAGTCACTGCATGGCTTGGCAAAAATGCCGCCGACAGCCGCCTGATCGAGGATGAGGCACTGACCGGAAATCTGCGCCGTCTGCGTTGGCTGCTGCCAGCCATCATGGCTGTCAATTTGGCTTGTGTGGTGGTGTTCTGGTGGGACACAAGCGGCACGGCGTCGAGGCAGCAGGCGTGGAAAAACGCGATTGGCTGGACCCACTTAGGTATGGCGTTATGGATGCTGGCGTCAACCACGGCGGCGTCCTGGCTCAGCCGCCAAGCCGCCTCGGGTAACAAAGTCCGCTGGCTGCAGTTCACGCTGGCATTGGGTCTGATACTTTTCACCGTCGCGTTCACCGTGATCGACCAATGGGTCACGCCCAATATCAGCCCGTTCCTGCTGGGATGCGCCTTCGTCGGTTTGCTGCTGTTGATACGACCTGCCATGGCCATGGTGCTGTTCCTGGCCGGTTATGCGTGTTTTTATTTGGGTCTTGGCTTTACCCAACCGGATCCGATTCAGCTGTTGACCAACCGGGTCAGCGGATTTTTCGCGGCGGCATTGGGCTTGGCGCTGGCGCTGGTCCTTTGGCAAAAGAACACCGGGTATGTGCTGCTGCAGAGGGAACTCAAGAGCCGCAATCTGGCCTTGTTGCAGCAGCAGGAAGAACTGGTTTGGCTGGCCAAACGCGATGCGTTGACCGGCCTGTTCAACCGCGGCGAATTCCTGCGTCTGGCCGAAGCCGAACTGATGCGTGCGCAGCGGCACCGCTCCGACACCAGCGCAATCATGGTGGATATGGACTTTTTCAAGAATATCAATGACGTGCACGGTCATCCGGCCGGGGACAGCGCGCTAAAACATGTGGCCATATGTCTGCTGGATGGCGTGCGCGCCACCGACGTGGTGGCCCGAGTCGGCGGTGAAGAGTTCATGGTGCTGTTGCCGCGGACCTCGGCGGAGGCGGCGTTCGTGCTGGCGCAAAAGCTGCTGCGTACCCTGCAACAGTCACCGGCACGTATCAATGGTGACCTGGAACTCGCCGTTACCGCCAGCTTCGGCGTCGGAACTTTGCCAGCCGGCCAAAGCGCCACGGTAGCCTGGCTCTACGCCGCGTCCGATCATGCGCTGTACGAAGCCAAGCGCCTGGGCCGCAACCGGGTTGAAAAAACCGAGCCCAACGCATCGCTCACGCCTTCCGACTTCCAGCGCATGAGAAGGCGCTGAGGAAGGTCAGTTTTCGTCGCGGGCGATCGCCAGCAGATGTTCGACTTCGGCGCGGTGTACGACGCAATTACGCGCATGCCAGCGTCGGATCGCCCACATAACGAAAGTCACCACGACGCCAAAGCCGGTGATCGCGCCAAAAGTGTGCACACCCAATCCCGCCGACAGGCTGTAGGCCGCGCCCAGCACCAGAATGCAGGCTTGCTCGTTGAAGTTCTGTACCGCTATCGAGCGCCCGGCGCCCATCAAATTGTGTCCGCGATGCTGCAGCAGGGCATTCATGGGGACCACCAGGAAACCGCCCAGCGCACCCAGCAAAATCAGGAATGGCGCCGCCATCCAGACGTTGGTGATGAAAATCAACAGGATGATCAGCGCGCCCATGCCAATGCCCAGTACGATTACCCGCGGGCCATCTTCGAGGCGCATACGCAGCGACGCCACCACGGCGCCTACGGCCATGCCGATGGCCACCACGCCTTGCAGAGCCGAAGCCTGCGTCACGGTATAACCCAGCGCGGCGGCGGCCCAGGACAGCACGATGAAGCGCAGGTTACCCGCGACACCCCAGATCAGCGTGGTGGCGGCCAATGAGATCTGGCCCAGCTTGTCGCGCCACAAACGCGTGTTGCAAGTCCAGAAGTCGGGGACCAGGCTGGTCAGACGCTTGGGCAGTGGGCGCATTTCAACGCCGGTGTCCGGAATATGGGTGTTGAACCAGGCCGCCAGCAAATACACAAAAACCAGCACACTGATGGCGGCTTCGGGAGGGGTGTCGATGCCGGTATCTATAAACGGGACATCGAAACCCAGCAAAAAACGTGAAACCACCGGCCCTACCAGCTGGCCGCCCAGCAATACGCCCAGGATGATCGACGTGATCGTCAGGCCTTCGATCCAGCCGTTGGCCTTTACCAGCTGAGAGGACGGCAACAGTTCGGTCAGGATGCCGTACTTGGCGGGCGAATAGGCGGCGGCGCCCAACCCGACGATGGCATACGACATGAGAGGATGGGATCCGAACAACATCAGCAGGCAACCCGCCACTTTTATGAAGTTGCTCAGCAGCATTACTTTGCCCTTGGGCATGGAGTCGGCAAACGCGCCGACAAACGGCGCAAGCACTACATAGAACAGCGCGAACATCGGCACCAGAGCGGCTTGTTGCCACTCGGGAGCCTTGCTGCTTCGCAGCAGTTGGACCGCACCGACAAACAGGGCATTGTCAGCCAGCGAGCTGAAAAACTGCGCCGACATGATGGTATAAAACCCGCGCTTCATGCGGAGCTGATGGAGGCATGGGGCGACCCGATGCCGGAAATTTTTGAACTGCTCTCCAAGGTGGGCAGGTTATATCACGACCCCCGGTGGCGTTATCGCGACATGGATGCCAGAATCCGGCGCTGTAATAGCCGTATTGCCTGCCCTTATGCCCCGACCGATTCAAGCCACCGTCCACACCGAAGCCTTGCGTCACAACCTTGCGCGTATAAGGCTCGCCGCACCCGACGCCAAAGTCTGGGCGGTCGTCAAGGCGAACGCTTATGGGCACGGAATAACGCGTGTTTTCGACGCCCTGCGCGCGACCGACGGCTTTGCGCTGCTCGACCTCCACGAAGCGGAGTTGGTGCGCTCCCTGGGCTGGCGCGGTCCGATCCTGCTGCTGGAGGGCGTGTTCCAGGCGCGCGACCTGGAGCTTTGTTCGCGCCTGGGTTTGTGGCACACGGTGCATTGCGAGGAACAGATCGACATGCTGGCGGCGCACAAGACAAATGTGCCGCAGCGTGTTTTTCTCAAGATGAACTCGGGCATGAACCGCCTGGGTTTTACGCCCCGGCGTTATCGCAGCGCGTGGACGCGTTTGAATGCCCTGCCGCAGGTCGAGGAGATTTCGCTCATGACCCATTTCAGC
>JANYBQ010000085.1 GCA_025360705.1 Betaproteobacteria bacterium
GAACTGGTGGCCCGGCTCACGCAGCGTGCCGGGCACACCTTTGGCCCGGCTCCACTGGGCATCGAAATACTCGGCGAGCGCACCGGTGTCTCGATCGACCAAGACACGCGTAAACAGCGCAATCAGTTGCGTGGCCCGCTCCAGCCAGCGCCGGTTGCCGGTGGCTTGATGCATCGCAAGCATTGCCTCCAGCAGATGCATGTGCGGGTTCTGCCGCCTTGGCAGTTTGTCCGTGAGCGGGAATTCCTCGCAGAAGCCGCCAAACAGCGGGTCGGCCATATGGCTTTCGAGGAAACCGTACGTCAGTTGCGCCAGGTGCAGCGCCTCGATCGAACCGGTCGCGCGGTGGTACCAGGCCATCGCGAAAATGACGAAGGCGTGGTCGTAGGTGTCGCGTGCCGCATCGACGATCGCACCGTCCACCGATGTGCTGCGGTGCCAGCCCTGGAAGCTGCCGGCGATCGCGCTGGCGCGCCGTATGAAATCGAAGCCGTGGTCTGCCGCGTCCTGCATTGCGGGGCCCGCGCCCAGAACCGCGGCGTGGCTGAAAACATAGGTGAGCCTGGCCTGATTCAGCACCGTCCGTGCGGGCGACAGACCTGGTCGGCCCTGCGCATCCAGCGACTCGAAGAAACCGCCATCCGGGTCCACGATGCGCGACTTCCAATATGGGCAGACGTGGTCCAGCAGCCACAGGCGCGTGGCCTGGGGGATGGGAGGTGTTGGCATGTCAGGCCCCCTGAGGGTGTTCGCGCACGCGCGAGACCAGCTGCGTCGGGCTTACGAAACGCATGGCGATCAGCAGCCAGGTCAGCGTCACGGCCATGTAGATGATGGCCATCGCGTCGATCGACTGCGGCGCGCGTACACCCGCCGCGAACACCGCGTAATACAACGCGACAACCAGCGTCTGCGTACTTGGGCCGCCGGTCAGGAAGGTCAACTCGAACATCGAGATGGTGCGTACCAGAACCAGCAGCGACGCGGCCAGGATGCCGGGCATCAGCAGCGGCACCAGCACGTAGCGGAACACCTGCGAGCTTTTGGCGCCGAACACGCGGGCGGCCGACTCCAGGTTGGTGTCGATCTGCTCGATAAAAGGCGTCATCACCAGGATCACGAACGGCAGGGCCGGCAGCAGGTTGGCGATGATGACACCCGTCAGCGTGCCGGCCAGGTTGAGCTGGTACATCACGGTGGCCAGCGGGATGCCGTAGGTGATCGGCGGAATCATCAGCGGCAACAGGAACAGGCCCATCAGCAGGCGCTTGCCCGCGAAGTCGCGCCGCGCCAGCGCGTAGGCCGCGGGCAAACCGATCAGCAGTGCCAGTACCACCACGGCCAGCACGATCTGCACCGTTACGATCAACACGCTGGCAAGCTGGAACTCTTTCCATGCGTCGACATACCAATTGGTGGTGTAGCCATCGGGCAGCCAGCTCTTGAACCAGCGCCGGGCAAAGGAACTGGTGGCCACCGAGGCCACGATCAGCGCAACGTTGATCAGGAAGAACGTCATGACCCCAAGTACGGCGCCGCTCCAGAAGCGCGCGAACCAGAGGGTGCCTTGGCGTTTGCCCAAGGCGGCGGTCGCGCTATTGCTCATCCCTTGCCCCCCGTGACGGGGCCCCGATAAACCAGGCGCCGCAAGCCGAGCACCGCAACCACCACCAGCAACTGCGCGGCGCCCATGATCATGGCGATGCCCGATGCCATGGAGTAGTCGTAATTTTCGAAGGCGGCTTCATAAGCGGCGATGGAAATCACGCGTGTCGGCCCCGCCGGAGAACCCAGCAATACCGCCGATGGAAAGACCGAGAACGCCTGCACGAACGACAGCGCAAACGACATCGCCAGACCTGGCAACAGCAATGGAAACACAATGTAGCGAAACTGCCGCCAGGGCGTCGCGCCGAGTGTTGCGGCGGCACGCGACAACACCGGGTCGATGCCCGTGATGTACGAAAGTATCAGCAGGAAAACAAAGGGGAAACCCGAGATTACGAGTGAGATCAACACCCCCCAGTAGTTGTGCGTCAGATGCACCGGCCCGTCCCACAAATGCAGCAAATGGACGACCTGCGAGAACCACCCGTTGGGGCCGAAATAACTCAGCATGCCCTGCGCGATCAACACCGTGCCCAGCGTAAGCGGAATAGTGATGATGGTGGTGGCGATCTTCTGGTAACGCGTCTTGTGGCGCAGCCGGTAGGCCAGCGGCACCGCGATGCCGACGTTGATCAGCGTGGCGGGCAGCGCCAGCTTCATGGTCGTGCCAATGGTTTGCCACTGGCGCGGATCGCTGAAAAATGCCGCGTAGTTGGCCAGCGCGCCGCCCCCGTTCATGGGACGGAACGACAGTATCAGGCCGTCCATAAATGGATAAACGAAAACCAGCAGAATGAACAACGTGGCTGGCGCCAGCATCCACATGGCTGGGTCCTTCCAGCGCGAGCCGGGCAGGTTAGCCTCGCCCTGCATCATGCCGCCGATTCAGCCGGGTAGGCCAGCACCCGCTCGGGCGGGATAGACACGGTCATCATGTCGCCGACATGGGCGTTGCCCTGGGCGCGCACGAAGAGCGGGCTCTGGCCCACGACGCGCAGCATGAACAGTGTTTCGCGGCCGTAGTACTCAATCGACTCGACCGGCGCGGTCAAGGTGTTGCCGATGTTCGTGCCGTTGGCGACAATCGTGAAATCGTCCGGCCGCATCGCGGCCACGATCCTCAAACCAACAGTGCCCTGGGCCAGGCCCGAGATAGCGATACCCTGCCCCTTGAGATCGACCCGGCCGGCTTGTTGTGCGCTGACCTCGAGTTGGAGTTCGTTGCGATAACCCATGAAGCGCGCGACCGCGAGGTTGCGCGGTTGCCCATACACCGCCTGCGGGGTGCCGACCTGCTGGGCCACGCCGTCCTTCATGACCACAATGCGGTCGGCCAGCGACAGCGCTTCGTCCTGGTCGTGCGTTACATACAAGGTGGTACGGCCCAGTTCGCCGTGGATGCGCCGAATCTCGGTGCGCATTTCCAGCCGCAGCTTGGCGTCCAGATTGGACAGCGGCTCGTCCATCAGGATAAGCGGTGGCTCGATCACGATGGCGCGTGCGATCGCCACGCGTTGCTGTTGCCCGCCCGACAGCTGGCCCGGCAGCTTGTGGGCATGCGCACCCAGTTGCACCAGCTCCAGCGCCTGCGCCACCTTGGCATCGATCTGGCCCTTGGGCAAACCGCGCATGAGCAGCCCGAAGCCCACGTTTTTAGCGATCGTCATGTGCGGGAACAGAGCGTAGTTCTGGAACACCATGCCGAAGCCGCGCTGTTCCGGCGGCAGCAGGTCGATACGCGCGTCGTCCAGCAGTATCTTGCCGTCCGACAGCGCCATCAATCCCGCTATGCAATTTAGCGCCGTTGACTTGCCGCAGCCCGACGGTCCGAGCAACGCGATGAACTCGCCACGCGCGATGTCCAGCGTCAGCCCGTCCAGCGCGGCGTGCAGCGGCGCAGCGCCCTTTTTGCCGGGCGCAGCGCCGAAGCGGCGCGTCACGCGGTCGAGTTTCAGGCTGTTGAAGTTATGGTTCATCGAGATGCCAACGACCCGAGGATCACTTGAATTTCTGGGCTCCGACCTCGGTGTCCCAGATCTTGAAAGCCTTGACCATGGCTTCGGCGTCCAGCGGCTGCGCATGCGGCTGCTTGGT
>JANYBQ010000092.1 GCA_025360705.1 Betaproteobacteria bacterium
GGCGCGCTCGGCCAGGGCGGCATGCCGGCCGACTTCGACATGAGCGCGCATGGCCTGTCCAGGCTGCGCGTGGTCAATCGCGGCGGATCGGTGTGGGCGACGTTTTCCGCCGACGCGCCGAGTTTCGAGGACTACTGCGGCCCCGAAGTGCTGGCCGAGATCGACCACCTGTTTCCGGGTAGGGAGCTCACCCTGCTGGGCTATAGCCGCCAGCTGATTCCGTCCAACTGGAAGACGTATCTGGAAAACCTGAAGGACCCCTACCACGCCACGCTGCTGCATACGTTCTACATCACGTTCGGGCTATGGCGCGCCGACTCGGCGAGCGAATGCATTCCCACCGAAGGCGGCAAACACAGCGTTATGGTGTCGCACAACGAGGGCAAGAAAACCACGGCGGCCACGTCCGAGATGAAACGTTTTCGCGGCGACTTCGTACTGCTGGACAAGGAAACCGTCACCCCACGGCGCGAGTTCAATGCCGGCCGCGTGGGAGGCGCCTGGGTGTTCCCGGCGGCGCAGCTGGGCATCCAGGCCAACTCGCTCAAGACGCGGCACGTCATCCCGCGCAGCCCAGGCGAACACGAACTTGTATTTACCTATTACGGTTTCGCCGACGACGACGACGAGATGAAACGCCTGCGTCTGAAACACGCCAACCTGCTCGGCCCGGCGGGGTTCGTGTCCATGGACGACAGCGAGATGCTGACCCAGGTGCAGATCGGCGCCACCGGTTACCCCGAGGCCAACGGGGTGATAGAAATGGGCGGGCGCGATCTGGAGCCCACCAACTACATGGTCACCGAAGTGATGATCCGCGCCTTCTACGCGTGGTACCGCGAGCAGATGGGCCTGTGAGAATGGAAGGCAAAAAAGGTGCCGATTAAATTCGATCCGCTTTCGAATTTGCACGGCGCCGCTTCTGGCCTGTTCGACGACCTGACATCGATACGCGCTTTTGTACGCGTGGTGGAGGTGGGAAGTTATTCCGAGGTGGCGCGGCGCGTAGGCGTGACACCGGCGACCATCAGCAAACACATTGCCGCGCTCGAGGGGTGCCTCGGCCAGCGTTTGATCAACCGCACCACGCGCAAGCTGTTTGCCACGGAAGCGGGACAGCTACTGTACGAGCATTGCACGCGTGCGCTGCTCGAACTCGAACAGGCGGCCAACGGCCTGCTGGACCTGCAGGACAGGCCGACCGGGCATTTGCGTGTCACCGTTCCCCTCCTGCTGGGCATGCGCCTTATCGCACCGCGGCTGCCGGACTTTCTGAAGCTATATCCAGCCTTGAGCCTGGACGTCAACTTTTCGGTCGACAAGATCGATCTGTTCGACGAGCGTATCGACGTGGCGGTGCGTATTTCCGACGCGATCGATCCGGGGCTGGTGGCTATCAAGGTTGCGCCTTACCGGCGCGTGTTCTGCGCCGCGCCCAAGTATCTGGAGCAGCACGGCATCCCCCGGACGCCCGATGACCTACTTCATCACAATTGTCTGCTCTCGCGCAGCCTTACAGGCAAGGGCGACTGGCCGATCCGGCGCGACGGCCTGATAACACCCTTGCGGGTGCGCGGTACCTTTGCCTCGGACAACGGCGAGGCAATCTTCCTGGCCGCCGTGGCGGGCATAGGCGTGAGCATGACCGCGCGCTGGCTGGTGCAGAAGTATTTGCGCTCCGGCGAACTGGTTGAGCTATTGCCGGAATACACACCCGACAACCGCGCCGTGTACGCAGTGCTGCTGCAGCGCTCGGCATCGTCGCGCAAACTCACCAGCTTTATCGACTTTCTCAAAGAGAGCCTAGCCGACCTGGCCTGACACTAGTCGAAATCTCCGAAGGGATTGTTCTAAGCCGGAACAATTGCTGTTCCCGTGCCGGCCTTGTGTTGTGTGGCGCGGCTGTGCACACTCGCCCGATCCATGCCGGAACGTGCAAACTGCCATTCCCATGGCCGAGGCGACAACCCATAAAAGAGTGATACCCATGAACCAACACGCGCTCTGGCTGAGCGAAAAAGATGTCACCTCCCTGGTGTCGCTTGACGATGCCATCATTGCACTTGAATCGGGTCTGCGTGCGCTGGGAAGCGGGCAGGGTTTTAACGTGCCCAAGGCGCTGGAAAGTTTTGGCGACGGGTCGGCCATGCACTCGCTGGGCTCGGCTTTGCCGGCAGCGGGTTATTGCGGTTTCAAGAACTGGGTGCACACCAAGAGCGGCGCCAAGGCCCTGTTCATGTTGTTCAACACCCAGGGTAGCCTGGTCGCCATCATGGAGGCAGCGGCGCTGGGACAGTTGCGCACCTCCGCGATGACCGGTCTGGGTACCAAGTGGCTGGCCCCGAAAGGGGTTGATGACATGGCGATCATCGGATCGGGCCGGCAGGCTATCACCCAGATCGCCGCGGTCAATGCCGTGCGGCCGTTGAAGCGTATCCGTGTCTGGAGTCCGACGCCGGGCAAGCGCGGCGCTTTCGCCACCGAGGTCCGCAAACGCTTCGATGCCGAGGTGCTGGAAGCGAACGCGCTCGAACAGGCCCTGGAAGGTGCGCCGCTGGTGACACTAGTGACGCGTGCGCGCGATCCGTTCGTCAGCGCCGCCATGCTGGCACATGGGGCGCACCTCAATGCGATCGGCGCCATCCTGCCGGCGAATGCGGAGTTTCACCAGGACGTGTTCGCTCGCGTGGGCACCATCGCCGTGGACGATCTCATGAACGCCCAAAAAGCTTCGCGCGAATTCATCGAGTACTTTGGCGCCAGCGGCTGGGAGTCAGTGCAGACGCTGGGCGACGTGATCGCCAACGGCGTGAAGCCGTCTGGCAAAGGCGACGTTAGCCTTTTCAAGGCCATGGGCATGGGCATCTCGGACCTGTCGGTGGCGATGCTGGCTTACGAGCGGGCCGGCGCGGCGGGCCTGGGGCGGCCAATAGAGTTGTCAGACAGTGCGAGTGCGCCAATCCACTGGGCGTCCAGCAAGCCGGCCTGAATTTTTCGCTTAAACGAGCCCTTATGTACCAAGAAATAAATGCGTCCAGCACCGCCTTCGCAAGCATGTTCAACTCCATCGTGGCGCCGCGGCCGATCGGCTGGATCAGCAGCATCAGCGCCGCCGGGGTGGTGAACCTGGCACCGTTTTCCTATTTCAACGGCATATCGCCGGCGCCGGCCATGGTCATGTTTGCCTGCAACGGCCCGCTGGACCGGGACCAGAAGGACACCATTGCGAACATCCGCGAGGTGCCCGAATTCGTGGCCAATTTCGCGTGCTATGAATTGCGCGCGCAGATCAATCTCAGCTCGGCTACCGTGCCGCGCGGCGTGAACGAATTCGAGTTGACCGGTCTCGAGTCGGCACCCGCGCGGCTTGTGCGGCCACCGATGGTCAAGGCCGCGCCCGCGAATCTGGAATGCACGGTGGTCAAGATCGTGGACCTGCCGCCGCAGGCTCCGGGCGAACGCATGAGCAGCGTGGTGATCGGCAGGGTGGTTGCCGTACATGTTCAGGATGCCTTCTTGAACGCCGATGGGCGCTTCGACACGCGCCGGGCCAATCCGCTGCTGCGCCTCGGTGGCTTTACCTACGGCACCCTGGGCGAGCTGCTGGAAATCCCCAGACCCGTGGTGTAGACCAGCCCGCCGCCAGGCTGGCTGGAGCCCGCGTTGTCAGGGCGCAGGCATGTGCGCCACGCTGGTTTTTTCCTTGATTCGCCAGCCACCTTCCAGGTACACAAGTTCGTCGGTGCAATAACGTACACCCGCCATCCGGGTGCCCGTCAGTGCACCGTTCTCCATAACGCCTTCGTAGGCCGTGAGATAGAAATTCAGGCGCGCACGCTGCTCGTCGAATTGCTCGGCCCACAGGTTTGAGATCAGGTGGCATGTCACGCGATTGGCCAGGCGCTGCTCCAATGCCGCCATCACTCCGGCCGGCCCGTTCAGCCGCGTGCCCTGGCGCACCCACACCCCATCGGGCGCCATCAGGGCAGCAACGGCCGCGTGATCGCGCGTGTCGAGACCGCGGAAGAATCGCATCACCAAGGCTGTAGCAGCCTTATATTTCGCATCCATCGATCGCTCCTGCACCAAAAGCACGCAGTATGACGCAGGGGACTTGCAACACAAGGCGCGTCCGGGAACAAGACCTGTTCCCAAGGCGGGCGTTGACGCTGCAAGGTGATGTGCGCTAGATTCGGGATTGGTGACGCGGCCCGCGGAAATGACTATCGCGGCGGGCCGAAAGAAATAACTAGAGGAGACTTCAATGCCTGACCAAATCCAAGCGAGCGCCGGTGCGCCGCGTGTTTCATCGACTGAAACAACGGGCACCCACCCGTCGCGCAGAAAATTCATTATTAGCACCGGCGCGGCCGCTGTCTTGGGCGGCCATGCGCCGGGCGTGCTGGCGCAGTCCAAGGCACCGTTGAAGCTGGGAGCCCTGAACTCGTATTCCAAAGTGTTCGCCGCCCTCGGAAATGCCAATCTCAACGGCATGAATCTGTACCTGGAAGAAAACGGCGGCAGTTTTGCCGGCCGCAAGGTTGAAATAATCAAGGAAGACGACGAGATAAATCCGCAGGTCGGTCTGCAGAAACTGAAGAAGCTGGTCGAGGGCGACAAGTGCGATCTCGTCACCGGCATCCAGGCCAGCAACGTGGCCATGGCGGCGGTGGAGTATTTCCGCCAGAGTAAGGCCTTTTACCTGTGCTCGGGCGCGGGGGTGACGGCGCTGTCGTATGTCAAGGTCCCGTATTTCTTCCGCTGCTCGCTCTCGGCGCGCACGCTCAATACCACCATGGGTGACTGGTACTACGACAACGTCGGCAAGGAAGCCGTGTTCATATCGTCCGACTTCACCCCCGGGTACACCACCCGAGATGAGTTCAAGAACGCCTTTGCGCCGCGCGGCGGCAAAATAACCAAGGAAATTTTTGCGCCCCTGGGCAACAACGACTTCAGCGCTTACCTGGCAGACATTCGCAACATTGCGCCGGCCGGGGTCTACGGCTTCTTCGCGGGTACCGACGCAGTGCGGTTCGTCAAGCAGTATGCTGAATACGGCATCAAAGCCAAATCCAGGTTGTGCGGCCCCGGTTTCATCGCCGACAGCGACACCCTGCCCGCGCAGGGCAAGGACGCCCTGGGCATCGTCAACACGCTGCACTACGCCGACACGCTCGACAACCCGGCCAACGTCAAGTTCGTGGCGGGCTACCTGGCCAAGTACAAGGAGTACCCCAGCGTCTATGCCGAGTACGGCTACGTCGCGGCGCGGCTGCTCAACGAGGCCTTGAAAGCCGTGGACGGCAATACGCAGGACAAGGACAAATTGCGCGCCGCATTGCTCGCGGTTCGTATCGACGCGCCACGGGGGCCTTTCAGCTTCGACCCCAATACGCAAGGGCCGATTCACAACATCTATATTCGTGAAGTAGCTGAAGTCAACGGCAGGATCACCAACAAGGTCATCCACACGATCCCGAACGTGCGCGAACCAGCCACGATGCCCACCTGACGGCAATGCTTCAACGGTGGTTCGCAACCTGATCCCCATCTTGTAACCCCCCGCCCAAAGCTTCATGGCTTTCGTCACGTCGCAGCTCGCCAACGCGCTTGCCTATGGGATGCTGCTGTTCTTCATGTCAGCCGGCCTGTCGCTGATTTTCGGGTTGATGAATGTCGTCAATGTTGCGCATGGTTCGTTCTTCATGATCGGTGCCTTCACCGGCATCGCGGTCATCCAGTGGACCGGCAGTTACTGGGTTGCATTGGGCACCGCGTGGGTGCCGGCGGTCGCGGCCGGCGTGCTGGTGGAGCGCGTCTTCATCCGGCCGCTGTACAACCGCGGCCACCTCGACCAGGTCTTGCTGACCTTCGGCTTCACCTTCGTATTCGGCGACATTGCCCGCTTCATATGGGGCGCCAACATCCGCAATGTATCGGTTCCGACACAACTCGAAGGCGTTTTCGAAATCGCCGGCGCCATCGTGCCCAAGTACCGCCTGTTCGTGGTCGGTTTTGGTTGCGCCGTGGCGCTGGTTTTGTGGTGGTTCTTGGAGCACAGCCGCGTGGGCGCCATGGTGCGTGCCGGCGTCGACGATCCAGCGACGGCGTCAGGCATCGGCATCAACGTGCCGCTGCTTTTCGGCTGCATCTTCGCGCTCGGCGTGGGGATCGCGGCGGTCGGTGGCGTCGTGGCGAGCCCGCTGCTGGGCGTATATCTTGGCATGGACATTGAAATCCTGATCCCGGCTTTCATCGTGGTGGTGGTCGGTGGAATGGGCAGCCTGCGTGGCGCCTTCGTTTCAAGTCTGCTGGTCGGCCTGGTCGACACCTTCGGCAAGGCGTACTTTCCCGACTACTCGCTGTTCCTGGTCTACCTGTTGATGGTCTTTGTCCTGCTGGCCCGTCCGCAAGGGCTGTTCGGCGTGGCCAAGGCGTGATGCGATCGGCCAATCGCCCGGTCTTGCTGTATGCGGCGCTGTGCGTGGCGCTGGCCCTGGTGCCGCTGTCCGGTGACTACCTCACGGGCGTGCTGGCGGAAATCCTGATCTTCGCGGTGTTCGCGATGAGCCTCGATCTGCTGGTGGGCTACACCGGCATGATGTCGTTCGGCCACGCCGCCTTTTTCGGTGTCTCTGCCTACACCGTGGCAGCCCTGGGGGTACACCTCGGTATTTCAGGATGGTGGGGATTCCTGGCCGGTGTGGGCATGTCCGCCGCCATCGCGGCGCTAATTGGTTTTTTCTGCATACGAGTGGCCGGAATACCGTTCCTGATGCTGACCCTGGCGTTTTCCCAGTTGCTGTACTCCTTGTCCGTCAAGTGGCGTTCGATCACTGGCGGCACCGACGGCCTGACCGGCTTCAAGCGTCCCGCGTTCTTCGGCCTGAGCCTCGACGACCGGGCCACCCAGTACTATGTGGTGGCCGCCGGTTTTCTGCTGGTCCTGGGTTTCCTATGGTGTCTGGTGCGCTCGCCGCTGGGATCGATCTTTATCGGCATTCGCGACAACGAACAACGCATGCGCGCCATCGGCTACCCGGTGCAGCGCTTCAAGCTCATCGCCTTCACCATCGCCGGCGCGCTCGCGGGGGTTGGCGGCGCGCTCTATGCCTTTTTCAACTCCTTCGTCTCCAGCGACATCCTGCACTGGGCGCTGTCCGGAGACGCCATCATCATGGTGGTGCTTGGCGGTGGCGGCAGCATTATCGGCCCGGCCATCGGGGCGGCGGTGTTCCTGCTGCTGAAGAACATCGTGAGTTCGCATACCGACTACTGGATGTTGTGCATCGGCGTGATCTTCATCTTCTCGGTGATGTTCCTGCGCGAAGGCCTGTGGGGCCTGATGCGAAGGGTGAAACCCTCCTGGATCGGGCGCAAGGCATGAGCGCAGCCAGGGCCGCTCCCAAGGCGCTCAGCCCACAGTCCGAAGGACGGAGGGTAGTCCCGTGAGCTTGTTGGTACTGGAACATCTGCACAAGGCCTTTGGAAGCCTGGTGGTGACCAAGGACGTCAACCTGAGCATTGCGCGTGGAGAGCGCCATGTACTGATAGGCCCCAATGGCGCGGGCAAGACCAGCCTGGTGCACCAGATAACCGGGCAGCTGCGGCCAAGCTCGGGCACGATCAGCCTTGGTGGCCAGGATATTACCGGCGCTTCGCCGGAGCGCATTTGCCAGCTCGGCGTCGGGCGCACCTTCCAGAAGAACAACCTCTTTCGCAGTTTGTCGGTGCGCGAAAACGTGCGCCTTGCAGTGCAGGCGCGCCAGGGTGGGTGGTACCAGGCGCTGCGCGGAGTGGGAGTACGCAAGGCGCAGTGGACGCGCGCCGATGAAATCCTGGGGCAGATCGGCCTGGTCGAAGGGCCTGATCGCGTGGTCTCCAGCCTCTCGTATGGCGAGCAGCGGCAGCTGGAAATCGCGGTGAGCCTTGCCGCGGAACCGCAACTCCTGCTGCTCGACGAGCCGACCTCGGGCATGTCTCCGGCCGAGACCGACGGCATGATCGCGCTGGTCCGGTCGCTACCCAAATCGCTCGCGCTGCTGATCATCGAACACGACATGAAAGTCGTTTTCTCGCTCGCGGACCGGATCACGGTGCTCTACTACGGGGAGGTGCTCGCAAGCGGCTCGCAGCAGGAAATCCAGGGCAACCCGAAGGTGCGCGAAGTCTATCTTGGAGGCAAGCACTGATGCTCGAGGTGGACAATATCGATAGCTTCTACGGCGACAGCCATGTGCTGCGCGGGGTTTCGCTGAGCGTGCAAGCAGGCAAGATAACGTCGCTGCTGGGCCGCAATGGCGCCGGCAAGACGACCACTCTTTTGTCAATCATGGGGTATCTCGTGCCGCGCAAGGGCAGCGTGGTCTATAACGCGAAAAATATCGGTGGTAAGGCGCCACACCGCATCTCGCGTATGGGCTTGGGCTTCGTGCCGCAGGAGCGCGGCATCTTCCCCAGCCTGACCGTGCAGGAAAATCTGACCGTGGCCGCGCGTGCCGGCCGCGATGGCCGTTGGACGCTGGCACGCATCTATGACATCTTTCCGGCCTTGCAGCAGCGTCGCGCCAATCTCGGGTTCCAGCTCTCGGGCGGGGAGCAGCAAATGCTGTCGATCGCGCGTGCGCTGATGCTCAACCCGACGCTGATTTTGCTCGACGAGCCATCAGAAGGTCTGGCGCCTTTGATCGTGCGCGAGATCGTCGAAATAATGAAGAACCTGCGCACCGAGGGACTCGGCATCCTGCTGGTGGAGCAAAACCTTGGCGTTGCGCTGGAACTGGGCGACAGCCACTATGTGCTGTCCAAGGGCGAGGTGTGTTTCACCGGCGACAGCGCATCGCTGAGCAGCAATGAGCGCGTATTGAACGACCACTTGAGCGTATAAGACCATGTCCGATCCAGGCGTCTTTCTCGTAACCGGCGGCAGCCGCGGCATCGGCGCCGCGACCGCCGTGCTCGCGGCCCGCAAAGGATATGCGGTGGCAATCTTCTTCCGCGAGCGCGAGGACGCGGCCGACAAGGTGGTGGCGGAGATCACCGCAGCCGGCGGACGGGCACTTGCCTTGCGGGCTGACGTTGCGGACGAAGCATCCTTAATGCGTGGCTTCGAGGCCGTCGACAGCTTCGGCAAGCTTTCGGTGCTGGTCAACAACGCGGGCATTTCCGGCGGCGTTTCACGCGTCGAGGATTTGAGCGCGGCCACCATCGAGGCCGTCTGCCGTACCAATATCGTCGGCGCCTTCCTGGCGGCACGCGAGGCGGTGCGGCGGATGTCGACACGCCGTGGCGGCAGCGGCGGGTCCATCATCAACATTTCCTCCGGGGCTTCGGTGCTGGGTACGCCCAACACCTGGATCCACTACGCCGCCACCAAGGGCGCGATGGACACCATGACCATAGGCTTGTCCAAGGAGGTTGCGGCGGAAGGCATACGCGTCAACGCGGTGCGCCCCGGAATAATCGCCACGGAGATTCACGCCGCGCGCGCGCCGGGGCAGTTGGAGCAGTTGCAAAAGGCGATTCCGATGGGCCGCTTCGGAACCCCCGATGAAGTGGCCGACGTGGTCTTGTGGCTGGCTTCGTCAGCCTCGACTTACGTCACCGGCGCCCTGCTGGACGCGCGCGGCGGGCTCTAAGCCACGCCGCAATACCAAAATCCGCAGCCTCTACCTCTACAGGCTGAGCAACTCGCGGTAGTGCTTGTAGAAGGCGCGGATCATCACCTCGGTGACCATGTGGTCTTGTGGCAATACGTCGCGGCCACCCATCTCGAGCACGGCGCTATGGTGTTCGTAGTTGTGCACGCCGAGCTGGGATTCCGACAGCACCTCGCCGTCTTCCATCGCAACATATCCGGCCGGGCCGTACAAATTGGCGTGCCGCACCCGCAGCCGCGTCATGGCATCGTCGTCGTCCTCGTAGCCGTAATAGGTCCATGACAGTTCGAACGAGTCCACGCTTTTAGGAATGATGTGCCGCATGCCAAGCGTGTTGGCCTGCTGGTGCAGCACGACGCTGGGGAACAGTACGCCGCCACTGACCTTGCCGTCCTCGAACTCGGGGCGCTGCGTCACCGAGTCCATGTCGTTCAGATGCAGCGAACCCTTGAAACTCGACATCTCGGGTGTGGCCGAGGTGGTTTTCTTGCCCACATTGCGCGAGGCCATAATGCTGTGGCCGTTCGGCTGCGGGATCGATTCCGACTGGGTGTCGGCGCGCCACAAGCCGAAGGTGATCAGGAAGGTGTGCAGCAGGGTGGCGTGGTACGGGTCCTTCAGGTTCTCGATGTACAGCTTCCAGTTGCCCTTGATGAGCTGGCGGTTGTAGCCCAGCAGCTTGAGCTTGCGCCCGGGGCACACGCGCTTGATCATGGCGTGTACGTCCGGGGTGCAATAGTCGGCAAAGCTCGGTGGATTGGAGTGGAAGCTGGCCCAAATGGAACCGCCCTCGACGTGCACCCGCAGTGGCGTGAGGCCGTTGGCGCCCATGTCGAAATCGGCCGGCATGCCGCCCTTGCCCAAAGCGCCGCGCCGCAGAGGCACTGCTTGAAGCTTGCCGTCCAGCGCGTAGTTCCACTGGTGGTATGGGCATGTAAAGGACTTGGCCTGGCCCTTGTTCTGCCAGCAGATGCGCACGCCGCGATGGGCGCAGCGGTTCTCCCAGACGTGAATCTGGTCGCCGGTGCCGCGGACGATGACCACCTGGCGCTCACCGATCCAGCTGCGTTTGAAGTTGCCCTTTTCCGGCACTTCGCAGTCCAGCCCGATGTAGTTCCAGCTTGGCCCGTAGAAGAAGGTTTCCAGTTCGCGGACGTAGAGGGCCGGATCGGTGTAGACCCAATAGGGAACCCGCGTCCAGCCTTCCTTGGGCCAGACCCGCTCCTGATTTTGCGGGGCCAAAGTTCTGGGAATGATGGTGTCCATATGTCCGCCTGTGTTGTTCAAACCGGCACTATGAGCGAACGCGATACGCGGTAGTTGTCGTACACCGCCAGATGCTGCTTGAACAGCAAACGCCCGTCGCGACGCACCAGCACGTCGATGTACTGGCCCACCAGGAAGACGGTGGGTTCGCAGTCCGACATCGCCTCGGTCACCATGAAGTTGGCTGACGCATGGATCTCATCGTCTGCAAGCGACGTGACGCGCACGCCGCTGATGAAATGCCGCCAGGTGCGCGGAACGTACACCTGCGTTTCACGCAGGCTGGTGATGCGGTCGCGCACCATGCCGATGCCGTCGCAGTAGATCGCCGCCTGCGGCAGGCCTTGGTCGTAGTTCTCGCGCGACACGACCTGGTACATGCAGTCGTCGATGAAATAGGACGGAAAGCGCTCCACCAGATCGGCATCGAGGTAATGCGCGACCTCGTCGTACAGGTCGCGCAACTCGCCCGCGAGCGCGCGCACCTCGGGGCCCGCGGGCAATTCGCCAACGATCCCGCTCACACGATGGTTCATGGTTTCAGGCCGCCTTGCGCAGGGTGTTGAGGTTGGTGTCCGGGCCCCTGTTGGAGCCGAGCTTGAGTATCGGGTCCTTGAGGGTTTCCTGCCACAGCAGCGACTCCATCGCGATATGCAGCGGATGGTCCTGGATCGTCAGCGCCATCAGGCCCTGCTCGCGCGACGCATGGTTATGCACAGACCAGCCCGGTGCGGAGAAATGCAGATCGCCTTCCTCCCACTGGATTTTCTCGCCGTTCACGACGCTCTTGCCATGGCCCCACATGATGTAGTTGATCGCGGCTGAACTATGGCGGTGCGGCCGGTCTACCTTGCCGGCAGGCACCTTGGCAATGGTCGCGAAAAAGCTGTGCGAGGTTCCGATGCGCCGGCCGGTCGCGGGGTTATAGAGCACGTACAGATGGCGGCCGGTGTAGCCCAGGTCCATTGCATGCACGTTCTCGAGGTGCGGAGAAACCTCCTTCCATGGCCACAGCAGAGGCTGCGAATCCACCGTATCGATGTCGACCAGCCACTCGTAACCCAGCATTTGCGCACCGTCCCGGCCGATAACTATGGGCTTGGCCACATCGCGGGCGCGTGGACCGGCGCCCGCGGCCGAAGCTTCGGCTGCTTCCGTATATTTTTTTCCGGTGGAGGCCGGCTCGTCATCCACGTAATGAACTTCAAGGCGCTCAAGCAGGGGCGCGTTGCTGTACGACAGGCGCACAAAAAGGTCCGAACCGTCATTGCGATAGATCTGCGTCTCCATGGACGGCGTGTTCCAGACATCGAATTTCTCAACCGCAAACTGCTTGCCGCCTACCTTGACCCCACCAGTGCCGCGGATGCACATGTCGACCAGCGAGGAGTTGCGCATCCCGACCTCGACCTCTTCACCAGGCTTGAGAACCTGCATGTGGACCGCTATGCCGGGCGCATAAGCCGGCACTGGACCGGTGTTCATCGGGTGGTTCACCGCCGACGCGCGCACGCCGTTGGACGGCCGCAAGATGTCGGCAAGACGTTCGATTTCCGCTTCGATGGCGGACTTGGGCAAGACAACCGTAGGCCAGACCGTTTGAGCGCGCGGCCGCGCACCGGAGACGTCGACCAGTTGCACCAGACCCGTGACATGCTTTTGCATTGCTAGCTCCTTCTCGGTTTGGATTGGCGTATTCATCGTAGCCTATTCAATCACCAGATTACTCGCGTTCAGGCTTTTTACCCGCGCCAACCAAGCTTGCCAGGTTGGTACTGAAACCGGTTTGCGTTCCCAGATTCAAGATCGGTCCGGCGGGAAGCTGCTCCTGCCAGATAAGCGATTCGGTCGCGATGTGCAAGGGATGGTCCTGCACCGTCAGCACCACGCATACATCGTCGTGAAAATGGTGTGAATGCGCCAGCCAGCCTGGCGCTGAAAGCATGATGTCTCCCGCTGTCCAGTCCATCCGTTCGCCATCGACCAGACTATGGCCCGTGCCTTCGAGAATGAAATTGATGGCAGCCGACGCATGGCGGTGCGACGCAGTGCTTGACATGGGTTTGGCGCAGGCCATCGAAGCGAAAAAGCTGGGCGTGGTTCCAACCCGGCGCCCGGTTGCCGGGTTGTAGAGCACCCACAGCGTGCGACCGTCGTAGTCGGGATGCAGGTTGAGCACCGAGGGCAGATGCGGCAGCAGTTCGCCCCAGCGCCAGACCAGCACTCGAGACTCCACGCTGTCAGGGTCCACCAGATATTCATATGGCAAGATGCGCGCGCCCGTCTCATTGAGCTGGTGCCCCGGCCCGGCAATGTCACGCGCGCGGGTAAATCCGTTCAGGCCCGCCGCGGCCATACGCTGAGTGGATGGACACGCTTGCTCAAAAAAGACCCGCATGTACTTCAGCATCGCCGCGTTTGAATAACAGACATAACGCGCAGCCGCACTGCCGGTATTGCGCAAGGCATGCGAGCGCATCGCGGGGATGACCCAGGCGTCCCGTTTGCCCAGCGCGTAATTGCCCCCGTCCGAATCCAGTTCAATGCCGCCATCGATCAGCAGGAAGAATTCCGAGGCATTGGTACGGCACGGCAGGGTGGCGTGCCCTGGCGCGAGCGTTCCGAACCGGACTTCGATGCCCGGTGCCAGGCCTCCGATCGATGGCTCGGAATCGGCATGCCGGATCAGCAGTTCACGGCGACCGTAGACATCGGCGGGTTCGCGCGCGATGGCATCGAGCCCGACCTGCCATTGCTCGCCCTTGACAAGAAAGGGGCGCCATTGCTCAAGCCGCCGGACGCCTTCGGAACGGAAAAGCACGTTGCTGGCCTGGTCCATGATTCAATCCTTCGAAGATGGGGGAATGCTTTAATGTCGCCGGCATATGCAGGCCTGACGCCACATGTAATCAGCTGATTACATGTACTTTAAACCCATGAATGTTTTTTTGCAAGCGGACAATTGATGGAAAAACCCCAGTCGAAGAAAAGGCCCAGCGCAGCCGCCACCGCGCCGCCCGAAGCGCCACCGCGACGTGGGCGCGATGCATCCACGGAACGGATTTTCGAGGCCGCCGAACAGCTGTTCGCGCAAATGCCACCCTCGGAGGTCACCACACGGGCCATCGCGGAAAAGGCGCAGGTCAACCTGGCGCTTATCCACCGCTATGTCGGATCCAAGGAAGAGGTATTGCGCAAGGTGATGTTGCGCTACGCGCGGCGATTCCGCCTTAACGTGGAGCCGGCGGCCACATTCGAAGATGGCTTGATCACCATGTTGCAGGACCCCACGCACGAGCCCTTCCTGCGTACCCTGGCCTTTCTGATCCTGACCGGTTATCCGCTGGATGAAGTGCTGGCTCCCGAAGGCGGGCTCAAGATGCTCCTGAGCCTTGGTAAAAGCAACGGCCTGCAGCCCGCGCGTGTGCTGGCGGCGCTGGTAATGGGCATGGGCTGGCTGCTGTTCGACGAGTTCCTGCTCATGGCCGCGGGCATGCAACGCTCGGGCAAGAAAACCGACAAAGAGGTTTTTGCATTGGTGCGGCATATTTCGCGTAAACCGGTTTGAGCTTGCCGCCGGCCCCAACATGTTCTTGGCGAGCCAATTCACCCCCGGAAGCGGTCATGGACATGGAGGCTAGTGGCGAAGTCGTCCCATAGGCATTGGCTAAACGGGTGACGGCTATTTGCTCTAACCGCCTCGTCACCCCGTGCAATCCAGCGTCGGCTTCAATGGGTATTACCCTGGTGGTATCTCCCAAATCCATGGGCACAATTGCCCGTCCGCTGCCTGACAATATTCGACCTCCGTTCGACGCTTCATTGTCAGTGCAATGACGTCAATTGACTGGTACCCGAATCTCAGGTACTGACGGAACCTTCCCCCTGCATCTTTGGCTTCGAAAAGACGTTGACACGGTTTCCGTCGGGGTCACGCAACAGCACGGAGCGATTGCCCCACGGCATGATCGTCGGAATCATGACGAATTCGACCGCGGCATCGCTCATGCGGGCGCACACGCTGTCGACATCGTCCACCTGGAACTCCAGGATCGCCGACCGGTTGGCGGCAGCAGTTGCAGCGCCCGCGTTGAACTGCTGGATGAGGCGCTCCGAGGAGAGGGCCAAAACGGCACCATCGGTGCGTACCTCGGCAAATTCCTCGGCCAATC
>JANYBQ010000095.1 GCA_025360705.1 Betaproteobacteria bacterium
GGATTCTGGGGGGGGCCGCCACGTCTTCGCCGGGAGCCTTGCCTGGGACGCGGGTCGAGCGAAGCCTCGCGCTGGCCTCCCGTGGCTGCGCGTGGACCATACCGGTCACGGCGATGAGCAGCCCGAAAACGAGTGTGAGCCTGGGCGCGTCGAACAGGCTGTCGAAAGCGCCCACGCCGAGAAAGCCCAGCATCGCCGCAAGCAGAACCGCGGCAAAGGCTTTACCGCGCCACGCCAGCCACGCAAGCCGCGCAACGGTTGCCGTGACGAGGGCGCAGAACATCAGCAGCCCGACCCAGCCCTGTTCAAAAAACACCTGAATCCAAAGGTTCTTGATGTGCCAGGGGAGGTGATTGAATGGCGAAGAGAAGAACCAGCGGTCCGCGCCTGCCTGGAAGCTGCCATTGGCGACGTGGTCCACGCCGTCCGAATCGACTAAGGCGACATCGTCCAGATCGACGGACGTATCCGGGCTGGCATTTTCCAGGGAGAGCTTGGTCGTCCTCATACGGTTATCGCCGACCGTTGCCGAGTTCACCGTGGCCTGAAACTGCTGCCACTTACCCGGCTCACCGGACAACTGGAAGGTCGTCGACTGGCAGCCGAAGCCCCCCAGGAAGGTGCGGTCGCAAAGCAGCACGTTGACGCTGGCGTTTCGGCCATGGGCCCGTGCTTTCAAGACCACCTGGTAGTCATGCCGCGGCGCCACGGAGACTATTTGCTCAACATAAAGTGGGGCTCCGTGCGCAATGTGCAGGAAGGTGTTTGCGCCCTCCGCCTCGAAGCGGTGCACCGCTGGTTTGGTTTTCTCCGGGCTGAGTAACTGGTAGGTCTCCGGGTAGCGCCCAAGGCCCATCCCGAACAAAGTGGTGCTCCAGTTATCGGTCATCATGTCGATCGCGTCGTTCCAATGGCGGGCGCGGATTCCGAAGTCCGCGTCGGTCGCCGCGAGTCGCGATTGCATGAAAGAGCCCATCAAGGCGGGTGCAATGACCATCCCCGCCAGGGCCAGGCCTGCGGCTACCCCGATCGCCGAGCCGACCGTGCGCCCCGCTGTTCTCTGGCCAGCCACGAAGGCCCATGCGGCAAGCGCCAGGATTTCGATCACCAGTGCCGCCACTGCCGCACGGGAGAACGTCATCATGACCGCATAGACGCCACCCGCGAACAGCAACGCCGCTGCAACGCGGGCGGTTGGTCGCCGTGTGCGCAAGGCCCAGGCTGCAACGAACGGGAGCGTTGTCACTAGGTAGGCATCAAGATGGGCGCCGCCGGTGTTCATCGTCGAAAACATGCCCACCACCCGGAAGGTTTTCGTGAAATCCGCGAACCCCGCGTAGGCGATACGTTCCCAGATCACCGACGCCGTGGCAGCGGCGAGGCCGAGGATCATGCCCGCGCCCAGCGCCCGCTTCACGTCGTGTCCGGCGGCAACATGGGAGCCGATCAGCAGCGCGAGGCCGGCGGCGAATACCAGCCCCTTTGCTCCCCGGAGCGAGGCGTAGTTGCTGTAGGGACTGGCCAGCGCATTGGCGTCCCAAGGCTGCATGGGCAGCAGCCCGATGGCGGCACCCACCAAGTAGGAAGCGGCGAAGCCGGCTACCAGCAGCCAGAAACCCCGTGCGTTTGAGGCAGCCAGCGGCTGACCGGCGGCCCGCCACAAGCCTACCGCCAGGGTGACGAGCACGACGCCATCGAACTCATCGATAAAGTATCTCCCGGTCCACGGCGCCAAGTCCAGCACCGGCAACAAGGCAGGCACCACCAGCAGCCAAGCGGTGGGATAACGCGTGAGGATGGCGCCGTATGCAAGCAGTGCGATGCCGAGCGGGATTTGCCCCATCGGGTAGGTTGCGGCGAGGGCACAGGCGGCAATCGCACTGACCAGTGCGATGGACCTTCCGGCGACCAGACCGGTGCTTGCCGCTACCGCGCGAACCGGTGCCCCGGTGTGGTTGGAGGGCGACGCGCGAACGTTGTCGCGCACCAGCAGATTGGCTGCCAGCGGCGCAACCACGTACCCAAGCATCGCGGCAAGGCCGGCTATCACAACGTTTCCGGTATCTGGATTTCTGGCCACCAAAAACAGCTTCACTCCTTCTACGAGCAGCGCTACGCTGGCGGCGACGACGGCGGCACCGAGGAGCCTTGTCCGCAGCGGTTTAGCGGCGTAGATATTCAGAAGCCACAACCCGGCACCGAGGGGGGCGTAAGCCAGCACAGCGAACATGGCGCTGACCAAAGCCAAACCGATCTCTGCCGCCTGATCTTCAAAAAACGGGAGCGGCTGGACGCCG
>JANYBQ010000101.1 GCA_025360705.1 Betaproteobacteria bacterium
CCGGCGTGCCGGGCAAGGCAGCCGAAGACATCGTGTGGCTGACCGGTAGCGTGGTGCGCGGACTGGCGGTACGCAAGCTTCTGAAGGACGACCCGCCGCGCTTCAAGCGCCTGTTGACGCTGTGGCGCCAGATGGTCAAACACCACCTGGCGGCGACTGGCTGACGCCGGTTATCAGCGCGAAAAAAACTCCATCACCATGGCGTTGAAAGCGTCTTTTTTCTCGATCTGGGTCCAGTGCCCGCATTCGCCGAAGACATGCAGGTCCGAATGTTCGATCAGCGTATGCAAACGCAGGCTGGAAGACACCGGAAGAATCTGGTCGTTGCGTCCGTGAATCACCAGGGCCTGGTGCGGTATCTGGCGGATCATGGCCTCGGGCGTGGCCAGGGCCTGAATATGGCGTTGCCGTGGCGCGGGAAACAAGCTGGAATACGCCTCCTGAAACCCGGGCCGCATGCTTGCCGCATGGCGTGAGCGCAGCAGGTCCTCGGTGATGAAGGACTTGTGATAGACGAAAACGTCGAGCAGCGCGCGCATATTCTCCATCGACGGCTCGAAGCCCCACGCCATGTCGAGCCCGGGAGTCAGCTCGAACTCGGTACCGGCGGCGCCCATCAATACAAAACGCTCGACGCGTTCCGGATGCCGCGCTGCCAGCGCCAGGGTCAGGGCGCCACCGAAGGAGTTGCCGACGAAGCGCGCCTTGCGGATATCCAACGCATCCATAAATCCGAGGATGTGCTGCACCCATAGGTCCAGCGTGTAGTGGGTACCGGGCTTTTTCTCGGTGTAGCCGAAGCCCGCCATGCAGGGCGCGAGAACGCGGAACTTCTGCGCCAAATGGGGAATGGTGAAACGCCAGTTGGCATAACCCGTGACGCCGGGCCCGGAACCGTGGATCAATATGACAGGGTCGCCGCTGCCCTGTTCAAGGTAATTGGTTTTTATGCCGGCGGCTACAACGGTCTTGCCGATCTCCGGGTCTGCGCTGGCGGTGGCCTGAGTCATTGAAGTGTTCTCCTGGAATTGGTATGTAAAGCTAGGCGGTTTGTACCGTTTGCGCGGCTTGAGAGATCTTGGTTGCTTCGGCTTCTATCACACGGCCAACTTTGGCGAAGCGGGGGTCCGGCGGCGCGGTGCCCCAGTTGTCGTAAGACGCCGGTACCGGGGGCAATACCCGCGCGGAACGCGGATTGATTTCCGCGAACTCCTCCATGCCGAAACTGTATTCAAAAGTCATGCCATCGGGATCGAGAAAATAAATGAAGATGCTGCCCGAAGATTCCGAATGGCGCCCAGGGCCGTAGACGATCGGCACCTTGTTTTTCTGGAGCCGGTACATCGCACTGCCGACGTCGTCCATATCGGACACCATGAAGTTGACATGGTGCAGCCGGTTCTCGGGCGCGGCGCCGATCGCGAAGCTGTGATGAAACGGGTTCGGGAAGCAGCGCATGAAGGTGATCGCCTCACCGATCCGATCGGACATCCGGAAGTTCATTTCCTTCATGAAGAAATCCACCGCCTTGCTTTGCTCTTTGGCGTTCAGCACGATATGGCCCAGCCGGGCGATCTTTGCCACCGTAGGCTGGTACGGCGTGGGCAAGGTTTCCATGCCCGCGATCAGTTCCAGCGTGGTGCCGGTATTGGGCTCCCGAAAGCGTACCGACCGCATTTGGCCCAAGGCCGTACATTCAGCCGCCGACAGTTCGGTGGTCTCAATGCCAAGCGAGTGCAAATGGTTCACCAGCGCCGTCAACGCCCGCTCGGACTCCATCTCAAACGCCAGGCGGTGGATACCGGGCTCGGCGCCCTGACGCAACACGACGTTGTGGTGATCGCCGGAGCAGCGCAGGAAAATCTCATCTCCGCTTGGCGACCCGCCATCCTGCAAGCCAACGATGTTCTTTAAAAAAGCCGTCGAGCGTTCCAGGTTGGTAACGCTCAGTGCCACGTAGGCCAGGCGTTTATATCGAATATCGGACATGATGAACTCCTTGGAAAGAACTGGTTTTCGAGCAGGTTCTCAATCGATGGCCAGCCAGCGGCGGGCATT
>JANYBQ010000141.1 GCA_025360705.1 Betaproteobacteria bacterium
GGTTCATACCCCTCACTACCACGCTTTTGCTGAGTTACATGGCCAGCCTGTTGGCCAAATTTATCTAGTGCAGTGACATGGCCCATGTCACGCTACTCGCGGTTATCTACCTTGCTTTCATCAGCCTGGGGCTGCCCGACAGCGTGCTGGGCGTGGCATGGCCAGCCATGCGCCTGACCTTCGGACAGCCGCTGCAATCGGCCGGGCTGGTCATGTTTATCCTGACCCTTTGCTCGGCCATTTCCGGTTTTGCCAGCGCCGCGGTGCTCAAGCGGCTGGGCGTCGGCCTGGTCCTGACGATCAGCGGCTGCCTGACCGGTTTTGCATTGCTCGGATTCGCGCTGGCGCCATCCTTCGCCTGGATCTTGCTGCTGGCGGTGCCGCTCGGGCTGGGCGCCGGCTCGGTGGATGCCGGGCTCAACCACTTTGTGGCCGAACACTACTCGTCGCGCCACATGAACTGGTTGCACGGCTGCTGGGGCATCGGCGCCACCATTGGCCCTTTCATCATGGGTTCGGCGCTGGCGGGAGTGGTGGGATGGCAGTCGGGGTACTGCACCATTGCCGCGGTCCAACTCGGACTGTCGCTGTTGTTTCTGCTGACTCTGGGGCTCTGGAAGCGTGAGCATGCAGGGCCTGCGCAGGAGGCAGCCAACGGGGTGGGCCGTGTGTTGCCGACGTCGTTCGTGCGCTGGGCGCCCTGGCTCGCGCCTGGTCTGTACCTGGTCTACGCCACCGTCGAAATCGGCACCGCGTTGTGGGCCGCCAGCATTTTGGTCGAACACCGGCATCTGGGCGCTGCTGCAGCGGGGGTTTGGGTCGCGTGTTTTTTTGGTGCCATCACGGTGGGCCGGTTCGCTGTAGGGCTGGTGGCAGTGCGGCTGAGCAATCGCAGACTGGTGCGCTACGGGTTGGTGATGGCCATGGCGGGCGCCTTGTTGTTCTCGCTGGACGGTTTGCCGGGCGCGCTTTCCCTGGCCGGACTGATTCTGATGGGCCTGGGCTGCGCGCCGGTCTACCCCTCCCTGATGCACGAAACGACGCGGCGTTTTGACGCGGATACCGCCCGTACCGTGGTGGGCCGGCAGGTCGCGTTCGCTTATGTGGGCGCTTCGCTGGGCCCGGCCGGCCTGGGCCTGCTGGGCGCGGCGTTCGGCCTGGCGACCATCATGCCGGCCGTGGTGCTGGGGTTGGCGGTTCTATTGCTGTTGAGTTGGTGGCTGGATCGGGTAACCTGACGCATATGAGTAATTCACATCACATCGTCTGTCCGCATTGCCACACCACCAACCGCGTGGCCGACGCCGACCGTGCCCATGCGCCCGATTGCGGCAAGTGCCACAAGCCGCTGTTTACCGCGCATTCGGTGGCGCTGGACGAGGCGGCCTTCGAGCGCCACATCGGCCACAGCGAGATACCGGTGCTGGTCGATTTCTGGGCGCCGTGGTGCGGTCGCATTCCTACGCTGGCGCTGTTCCGTGGCGGGTCGTGAAATAGCCCGCCAGCCCGGTGCCATGGGAACAGCCGACATCGTGCGCTGGACGCATGAACATCTGGTCCGACCGGGTATTGGGTATTGATACGCTGGTGCGCTTGCCAGTCGCTGCATGCAGGATGAGGGTTTTAGCGCGGCCCGGCAAAACGGTGGCTTGAAATTTATTCGCAGGGGAGTTGGTATGGCTTGGGTAATTCTTGTTTTGGCGGGTGTATTCGAAATCGGTTGGGCGATCGGCCTGAAGTACACCGAAGGTTTTACGCGTTTGTGGCCAAGTATCGGCACCGCGCTGGCGATGCTCGTCAGCGTGTCGCTGCTGGGTTTGGCCATGAAGTCGCTACCGGTCGGAACGGCCTATGCCGTGTGGGTGGGTGTCGGCGCCGTCGGCACGGCCATCCTGGGTATGGTGCTGCTGGGCGAGTCCGCCAACACGGGCCGTCTGGTCAGCCTGGGACTGATCGTTGTCGGGATCGTCGGGCTCAAGCTGGCAACGCCGGCCTGACGCGCTACACAAATCCATTTCACGGGACGACGCCTTGAACCAAGAAGCGGACATCGAATTTGCCGGCACAAAGGCTTTCCCCGGCCTGGTGGGTGTCAGCGCCTGTGTCGATGTGGGCGGCACCAAGGTGGCCGTGAGTGTGGCCGATACACGCGGCATACGCGGCCGCGTAACAGAACCCACGGCCAAGCAGGGCCCCAACGACGCGCTCGGCCAGCAGGTCGCGCGCCTGATCGCACAAAGCTGCGCCAGTGTCGGCCTGGCCACCAGCGACCTGTCGGCGGTCGGTGTGTCGTCGTGCGGGCCGTTCGTGATGCGCGACGGTTGCGTGGAACTCGCCGCGCCGAATATTTGCGGCGGGCTGGCCGGTGTGGCGCGCGGTTTGCCCAACGACTGGACCAGCGCGGTGCTGGAGGCGCCCTTGCGCGCAAAGTTCGGCAACGTGCGGGTCGCCAATGACGGCATCGCGGCGCTGGAGGCCGAGCGGCGCTGGGGCGCCTTGCAGGGGCTGGACCATTGCGGCTACGTGACCTGGAGCACTGGCATCGGTTTTGGTTTGTGTGTCGACGGTCAGGTACTGCGCGGCAAAAACGGCAATGCCGGCCACGCCGGCCATATGTTCGTCAGCGACAACAACGACGCCTTGTGTGGCTGCGGCAATATCGGCGACGTCGAGGGGCTGATTGGCGGCAATGCCTTGCCGCGGCGTTTCGGGGATTTGGGTTACGCCGATGCTGCCGCCTTGCTGAATGCCGCGCAGGCCGGCCAAGGCGCCGCAACCGCCATCGTCGACGACCTTTGCCGCGTCATGGGTCGTACCTTGTACAACCTGGTCGTGACACTGGACCTGCAGCGCATCAGCATGGGCGGCAGCGTGTACTGGCATCACCGCGATTTTCTGCTTCCAAAGCTGCGTTCGCACATCGCCGGAAAACTCGGCTCATTGACCAACGGCTTCGAACTGGTCAGCGCCGGGCTGGGCGAAAAAGTCGGCGACTATGCGGCGCTTGCCTTGGTGGAGTCAGGGCGGTTGTCTGCCCCGGAATGTGCCTGAATGCGCGCCGTTGAATCCGGGAACACCACCGCGTGACGCCTGAAGCAAAAGGCCGCCAGGCCATCGACGACAAGCTTGCAAAAGCCGGCTGGCTGGTGCAGAACATGAGACAGTTCAATCTGGTAACCCAATCGGGTATCGCCGTGCGCGAATACCCCACCGACACCGGACCTGCCGACTACGTGCTTTTTGTGGATAGGCTGGCGGTGGGTGTCATCGAAGCCAAACGCGACGAGGCCGGCGAGCACCTGACCGACACCGAGGCGCAGACGGTGCGGGTTATGGCGACTACCTGGAGCAGCTGACCTACCTGCTGTTTCTGAAACTGGCGCATGAATACGCGCAGCCGCCGTACGACCGGCCGGCCAACATTCCCAAGAGCTTCAACTGGCCCAGCCTCAAGGGCAACACCGGCGCGCCGCTGGAGGCGCATTACCTAAGCCGGACGAGCCGGAACCAAACAAGTAATACCATGCCACGTCATGGCTGACGAGGCAAGATGATGGAAACACAACTGGTCAATCGGTACGCGGTCAACATGCACGGAGTGCTGTCGTGTTATGACCGTATGTTG